>NZ_JAPCJA010000013.1:0-88840 GCF_027707745.1 Aeromonas sp. QDB23 | reverse complement strand
TAAGTTGCAAAGCAACCAAGAGGCCGGGGTCATGTTGCGGGCAACCTTAAAGAGACGCCCTCTTTCAGTCAAACATTCTTACCCCATTTTGTGACGGATAGAGTGGTAGTCGAGTGGGTATTAAAGCAGGATCTCGAAGGCTCTTTAGTTACGTGAGAGCCTGCTTGAAATATCAACATTACAAGGAGTTGCGATGCTACATGCAATCCTGCATGGCAAGGCTGGGCGCATCGAGCGGGAAGGGGAATCCCTGCGCTGGCGCGACCTGTTTAAAGGCAGCGAAGATCTGCTGACCGCCACTTTCTTTGGCCGTCTGTCCCACCTCTCGGACGGTGCTCTGGGGGCTGTGCTGCGCTTTCTACTCGGTGACAATCCGCTAGACCCGGCCACCTTTCAACGGTTGGAGCTGTGGCCAAAACTGGCATCGCTGCAGGATCGCCGTTATGTCGAGCCCGATGTGCTGCTCCACTTTGACGACGCGCTGGTGGTTATCGAGGTGAAGCCCCCGTTCGGTGGGGTCCAGTATCGGGAGCAGTGGCTGGCCCAGGTCAAGGCTGTGGTCAGTGAAGCCGAGTTTGATGACTATGAAAACCGGCTCTATTACGTGGCGCTTGGCAATATCCCTATCGCCCCGCTGATTTGCCCAGAGCTGCCCGAACGCTTTGTCCAGATGACCTTGCGTGAATGGGACCCACTGCGCCGCTACCTGCAAGCCTCCAACGAGTTTGAATCCTGCCGTCAGGACCGCGCTATTCGCGATGAGTGGCTGCAGGCGTTTGAGCTGTTTGGGATGGCCCCGGTGGTACCTGAATGGGCGCCGTTGTTTGCCTACGCAAGGCGGCTGGATCTGGATTGCGGGGTGATGTCAGAGCGGGAAACTCCCCCACCGGCTGAGCAGACGGGTTGGGCAGCTCTGCTCGACTATGCCGGGACATTGCACCTATCTCGCCCCGATTTCTCCTTTTTGAATCACTGACTTTGGCTAAGGATGCCGTCATGCAACACGATCTTGAACAGACCAACCAGCTGGTTACCCAACTGCAACAAGCCCACCGACTCGCCGCCGGTTTCTACCAGCGAATCCTCCCGCTATTCGATCAGATCGCCAGCCAGGCGCTGGACGCCGAGTTCTGGTATTGGGAGCCCAGCGAAAATAGCCGCCCCTGCCGCTCGGGAACCCGCCCATCCAGCAGTTGGGCATGGGACTATCTGCCGCTGTTCGCTTCTACCCATTGTTACCGTGATTGGGGTGGCGATACGGCTGAAAAGGGAGATTTCTCTCTGGCTTTCCGCCTCTATATGGATAGCGATTTTCGCCATACCTCAGCGCTGCGTGCAGGAATAAAAGGCCAGCCAGACCCTCTGCAACTTGATGGTCAAGCCGTCGTGGAAGTGAGTTTGTTCCGTTGTCTGGAGGATAGCGACAAGCATTTCGATGAGCTGTGGCGCACGGTGCCTTGGCCCCTTCATCAACCGGATTGGAAACAAAGCGAGGAGTGTGGCCAGCTCGCCTTGTGCTCCAATCATGTGCCGCTCGCCCAGTTGCTTGCCGACCCTGATAGCGTTGCCCGTTGGATCGAAGAGATGAGCCATCGTTGATCCTGTGGTTGGCTTGGGATAGCCAACCTAACCTGGTGGAGCCTGATGACTTTACTGGCGGTTTCTCGCCAAAATTTCACATGTGAAATTTTTTTCTATTTCATTTGGCTCTACTAATCCCCCTGCCTGTTTCCATCTTAAATTTCACATGCGAAATATTTTTCAGAAAACGCTGTAGGTGCCCAAAACGGGCAGTTACAGAGGCGAGGCTGAACGAGTCTGCATCTTATGATCGCTCATGACACATCACGATGTTATGGGAGGACATATGAATGCTCATTTTCAGTTCACGACCGACAACCTTCTTACCTATGAGGAGGTTTGCGCGGTCACTCGACTGTCTCAGCCGACATTGCGTCGGTATGTAAAAGCCGGGCGCTTTCCCCAACCGATCAAACCCAATCCAGCTGGAAAAGCCGTTCGATTCCGGGCCGCCGACGTGCGTCGCTGGATGGCTGAGCTGTGATAGGGAGGTGGGATGGAATTTCGATTGACGGATGATGGATTGGAGTGCCTGGACCGGGACCGATGGTTGCGGGTTGGCAGTTGGATCCGGGTGTCGGCCAGAACACGGGACGCTTCATATAAAAGGGGATTTGGTGCCCTGGTCCAGTGGCGAAACCTGGATGGTGTAGTGCAGCAGGAGGTGATTTTCAACCGTGTGCTCTTTGGGGAGCAGTCGCGACAGATCCGCGAAAAACTGCTCGACTCTGGTTATTGGCTGGAACCATATCCACAAAGCTGGCCTCGCCTGCAGCTCTATCTGATCCGGGAAATGGCAAAGGCGCCTACCGGTATCTGTGTGGAACGCACAGGGTGGCATGAACGGGCATTTGTCACACCGGATTGGTCTGTGGGTTCGGCTGGGGAACCCCATTTTTATGCTGGCCAGCTGGGTGACGTGAGGCCGCAGTGCTCAGGCTCATTGGCTCAATGGCAGGCAAATGTCGGTGAACTCTGTATCGGTAATCCGATGATGATGTTTGCTGTAGGCGTGGCGCTGATGGCACCTCTCCTATATCCCGCTACCTTGGAAAGCGGGTTATTTCACCTGGTGGGCCATTCATCCACAGGGAAAACGACCCTGTTGGCGGTCGCCGCATCCGTCTATGCAGGACATCTGTTTGTGAGAGGGTGGATTGCTACCGCCAACGGCCTAGCGGCAGTGGCCGCCGAACAGCATGACATGCTGCTGCCACTGGATGAAATCGGTATGGCTAAGCCTGAGGACGTGGATGTGATCATCTACCACCTTGTATCCGGGGCCAGTAAGTTGCGCGCCACGGAGAGCGGTAGTCTCGCTAGATCAACCCATTGGCGCACACAGGCATTGAGCTCTGGGGAGATATACCTGTCTGAGATTTTTGCATCGTTGGGCAAAAGGCCACTGGCCGGTCAGCAGACCCGACTGATCGAGGTTCCGATCTTTGGCAGGTATGGGGCATTTGATGAATTGCACAGCTTTCAGAGCTCACAGCAGTTTGCCGATCACATAAAGATTCAGACAGGCCAATATCACGGTAGCTTGTTTAAGGAGTGGCTGCATTTGCTGACATCCACCGATGAGTTATCTCGCTATGTCACAGGGGAGACTCAGCGGCTCACCGACCTCTGGCGTACAAATCAAATGTCCTCCCAGGTTGTCAGGGTGCTAAGGCGGTTTGCGCTGGTTGCTACGGCCCTGGCGTTGGCATCGCGCAATTTTCTAGTGCCCTGGGAGGAGGATGAATCCATCGCATCTGTACGAGCCGTGTGGCTGCAATGGCTGGCTGCCAGAGGCCATGTGATGAACCTGGAAGAACATCAGGTGTTGGCACGTTTGAAAGCGCTGTTGCCGAAATGGGAGAGGGGATTGCAGGCATTAGATCAACATCGCACCGTTTCGTCGCTGGGATACACCCGAGAGGTCAGTGGCGAGCGGCAGTGGCTGATCGATAAAAATCAGTTTCTGCAGCAATTGGGCTTGCCTGGCCAGTACATGCGGGAGGTGATGCCGCTGCTGCAGCGAGAGTGGTTTGCCACCAATGAGCCGGAGCGAGCAACACTGAAGATCATGATTCAGGGGAAATTTTATCGTTTCTTTGCCCTGTGGCCGGATCGCATTTATGCGGGAATACAGGAGTTGGCTGGCGATGAATGAATGTTTCCCACTTTCCCATTTTTCCCAGCGCTGTTTTGAGGTGTCATACCATGGATAAATCTCTATTTGCGGCTCCGAATGATGAAATGAGAGCTCAAGTGCTTCACTGCTCTGGCCAATGTGAGCGGTTGGTCCGAGAAGCGGATCGCCGAGCCATTACTGGCGTTACTCGAACGCTGTGGTGGAAGATGGAGAGGGAGGGGCTGGCGCCAAAGCGGGTGAGACTGAGCATCCATTGTGTTGCCTGGCGACTGTCTGATCTGCTTTGGTGGATTGAGCAACGCAAGGCTGCCTAGAGGTAGAGTTGAGCCCCTGTTATGGGGCTCTTGTATTAACTAACTGACTTCATCAAGCTTGGCACCAGTGTAGTTGACCGGGCCATTGACGATGGGGGCCAACCATTCACCGAGTTTTATGTGTGCCTCTGTGCGCTCTGCAAAGTAGGCATGGCGGTTGTAGATTTCATCAACACGACTCCCCGCTTGCTGGTTCAAGCAGCGCTTGGCGAGGGCATCATCAAATCCCATTTTGCCGAGCATTGTCCTCGCGGTACCGCGCAGGTCATGAACGCGTCGTTTATCAAACGAGAAGAAGTTCTGTTCGAACAACTTTTTGATTGCATGATTCAGAGTGTTTTCGCAGACATGGGGTGTTCGAGCCTGCTTGCTGATCCTCCTGGCCGGGAAAACCCACTCACTGCCACAGCTACGAATTTTCAGCTCTTTCAGCCAGGACATGGCAGGTTCACCGAGTGGAATGTCGATAGACTTGCGCTTTTTGGTGCGCTCTTTGGGGAGATGCCAAACCTTCTGCTCCAGATCAAACTCGCTCCATGGCGCAGCCAGCAGCTCCATTTTTCTTGTGCAGGTAGCGATCAGTAGGGCACAGGCCAAGTAGTTTTCACGACTGAACTGGGCCGGGATCGCACGAAGCTTGGTGAAAAACTCGATCACCTCCGGTTCTGTCATTGGATAGTTGGCGGCCCGCTCTGGCCCACCTGCATCTCTGGGGCGGAATGGACTGGCAGGATTAAAGCGAGTGACATCCAGCTTCATACCATGATCAAAGGTACGTTTGAGCATACGCATCACATCATTCGAAATGGTCGGTCTTGGTGGTTTTCCGCCATATCCGTTGGTGATATCGCGCAGGATTTCACTGATATCCAGCGGCCTGATTTTATCTAGTTCAAGATGACCGATGCGCCCGGCGATCTCACGCTCATAGAGGCTGCGCTCTTTTTCATATGAGGTTATTTCGCGTTTGCGTAACTGGTGATAATCCTCAAAGAGGTCGTTCAGTGTCTTGAACGGGTTCCTGTTGATCTTGAGGCGAACCTGAACCGGGTCAACACCATCGCGCTTGATGGCCAGCCGCAGCTTGGCCGCTTCGTCACGGGCATCAGCCAGAGACCAGTCGGATACCTGACCTATGGTGTACTCTCGCCGAAGTTTTGTCGTGGGCGTGGTGTAGCGCAGCATCCAATAAGCTTCACCGCGAGCAGGGGTCATCAGGTATAGTCCGTTACCATCGGCATGCCGGACGGCGGATTTTTCCTTGATCAGTTTTTTGACTGTTTTGTCGTACAGCTTACCCATTTTCCTGCCTTAAAAAATTGGGGAGTACAATTTCGCTAGCAAAACTATAGCGAGATTGAACTCCCCAATCTACTACCCACCACTACCCAAACTAAAATGCGTTTGGATGAATGCTGTGATTTTCAAAACAAGAAAAGCGCTTGATTTTAATGGGGTTACTATCCTGTTCGGATAAAGAAAACCATCATTCAATATTTTGGATCTGCTCGCGCATCTGCTCGATGAGGACTTTCAGCTCGACGGCGGACTGGGTCACTTCGGCGTTGATGGACTTGGAGCCGAGGGTGTTCGACTCGCGGTTGAACTCCTGCATCATGAAGTCGAGGCGACGGCCACAGGCGCCACCCTTCTTCATGATCTTGTTGGTTTCGCTGATGTGCATCTCCAGACGATCCAGCTCTTCGGCCACGTCGATCTTCTGGGCCAGCAGCACGATCTCCTGCTCGATGCGGGCCGGATCCAGCTCGACTTTGGCTTCGGCCAGGCGGTCGGTGAGCTTCTGGCGCTGCCACTCGATGATCTGCGGCAGATGGACGCGCACCTTCTTCACTTCCACCTGAATACCGGCCAGACGCTGTTCGATCAGCGCCTTGAGGTTGGCCCCTTCGCTGGCGCGGGAAGCGAGGAAGTCTTCCATGGTCTGGTCAAAACCGCCGAGCAGCTCGGTGGCGACCGCGTCCATGTCCTGCTCGGCGGCAGCCATGACACCCGGCCAGCGCAGCACGTCGACCGGATTGAGCTGGCCCTGGCCTGCTTCTTTCATTACCCAGTTGGCGCTGTCGATGATCAGCTTGGCCAGCTCTTCATTGATATGCAGCTGCTTTGCATCGGCTTGAGCGGCTTCAAAACGCAGGTTGCACTCCACCTTGCCGCGCTGCAGCTTGGCGCGGAAACGCTCACGCAGTACCGGCTCCAGGCTGCGCAGTTGCTCCGGCAGGCGAATGTAGGTTTCCAGATAGCGCTGGTTTACCGAACGAATTTCCCAAACGGCTGTGCCCCAGTCGCCCTTGAATTCCTTGCGGGCGTAGGCGGTCATGCTGTGAATCATTGATTGTTCCGGGCTTGATGAAGTGTGCGGCCAGTATACTCAGCCCGGCCCTGCTCGTCAGCCGATGCCGTGGTTTTAGCGGCTGATATTTGGGGCGGGATCACTTATAATCCCCCGCCAATTTGAGCCAGCCCAGAGGTCCGTTCCATGTCACGTCCCAGCGATCGCAGTGCCGCGCAACTTCGCCCGGTTACCATTACCCGCAATTTCACCAAACATGCAGAAGGCTCAGTGCTGGTGGAGTTCGGTAACACTCGCGTGCTCTGCACCGCCAGCGTCGACACCAGCGTTCCGCGCTTCCTGAAAGGGAAGGGGCAGGGTTGGGTCACTGCCGAGTACGGCATGCTGCCGCGCTCCACCCACTCCCGCATGAACCGCGAAGCGGCCTCCGGCAAGCAGAGTGGTCGTACCCTGGAGATCTCCCGTCTGATCGCCCGCTCCCTGCGCGCGGCGGTAGACCTGACTGCGCTGGGCGAGCACTCCATCACCGTTGACTGTGATGTGCTGCAAGCCGATGGCGGCACTCGCACCGCCTCCATCACCGGTGCCTGTGTGGCGCTGGTGGATGCGCTGAACTGGATGGTCGAGAAGGGCATGATCAAGCAGAGCCCGCTCAAGCAGATGATCGCCGCCGTCTCCGTCGGCATGTATCAGGGCGAAGCCATCTGCGATCTGGAGTACATCGAGGATTCCGCCGCCGAGACCGACATGAACGTGGTGATGACCGAAGATGGCCGCATCATCGAGGTGCAGGGCACCGCGGAGGCCGAGCCCTTCACCCATGAGGAGCTGCTGGCGATGCTGGGGCTCGCCAAGGGCGGCATTGAAGAGATTATTGCGCTGCAGAAGCAGTCACTCTCCTGATTTTACAAACGCGGCATTGGCCGCGTTTTTTTATACCCCCACACAAGACAACGACAAGCCAAGCAAGGAGCCAGAATGAAAGCCTACCAGCGTCAATTTATCGAGTTCGCCCTGGAAAAACAGGTCCTCAAATTCGGTGAATTTACCCTGAAATCCGGTCGTAAAAGCCCCTACTTCTTCAACGCCGGTCTGTTCAACAGCGGCCGCGATCTGGCCCGCCTCGGCCGCTTCTATGCCGCCGCCCTGATGGATGCCGGCATCGAGTTCGATGTGCTGTTTGGCCCGGCCTACAAGGGGATCCCCATCGCCTCTGCCACTGCAGTGCAGCTGGTGGAGCAGCACGACGTGGATGTGCCCTGGTGCTTCAACCGCAAGGAGGCCAAGGATCACGGCGAGGGCGGCAATCTGGTGGGCAGCCCGCTCAAGGGGCGCATCATGCTGGTGGACGACGTTATCACCGCTGGCACCGCCATCCGTGAATCCATGGATCTGATCCAGGCCAACGGCGCCTCGCTGGCGGGCGTGCTGATCGCGCTGGACCGTCAGGAGAAGGGCAAGGGCGAGCTCTCTGCCATTCAGGAAGTGGAGCGTGACTATGGCGCCCACATTATCGCCATCATCCAGATGAGTGACCTGATTGCCTATCTGGAAGAGAAGCAGGCCGAGCAGCCGGAGCTGGCAGCCCAACTGACGGCCATGAAGGCTTATCGCGCCCAGTACGGCATCTGAGTTGCCTCTCACGCCGCGCAATAGCTGAATGTGGCGCCCGTTTGCTCTCTGGCAGCAAACGGGCGCCGTTTTTTTTCATTTGCAAAAAGTGGATCATGTGGCTTGAGCTTGCCCTTACAGTAAAGGTTAGGGTTTGCCAGTCGGCGTTATGTGGTGCCGACGGGTTCCCGGGAGGAGCAGCATGACGACCCAACAGCAACACCCCATTCATCTGCAATTGCCACTCAGTGGCATGAGCTGCGCCAACTGTGCCAGCCGCATCGCGGCCAGCCTCAACAAACTCGACGGGGTATCGGCCACCGTCAACTTCGCGCTGGAGCAGGCGGCCATCGAGCTGGCCAGCCCCGATCGCCTGCCTGTGGTGCTCGACACTATCAAGAGTCAGGGTTACGACTACGGCAGCGAGACCTTTTTGTTTCAAATTACCGGCATGAGTTGCGCAGGTTGTTCGGCTCGGCTGAACAAGATGCTGGCGGCGCTGCCTGGCGTCATCTCCGCCGAGGTCAACTTCTCCATCGAACAGGCCCGTATCGTGCTGGTGCCGGGGGCACAGAGCCCCGCCGCTCTGCGCGAGCAGATCGAGGCGCTCGGCTTTGGCGCCAAACTGGCGCAGGGTTCCGCCAGCGGCCGCCGCCAGCAGTTGCTGGAGCGGGAAGCGCAGGAGGCCGCCACTGCCCGTCAGGCGCAGACCCGGGTCATCGTCTCGGCTTTGCTCACTATGCCGCTGCTGGTGGGGATGCTGGCCATGGCCGGACTGTTCCCCTGGCATCTGCCCGCCTGGCTGGAGCTGCTGCTCGCCACCCCGGTGCAGTTCTGGATTGGAGCCCGCTTCTATCGTGGCGCCTGGCTCGCCTTCAAGAACCGCGCGGCCAACATGGATGTGCTGGTGGCGACCGGCACCAGCGCCGCCTACTTCTACAGCCTCTATCTGTTGCTGACTCTGGGCATGGCTGCCAGCGGCCAGCTCTATTTCGAGGCGAGTGCCATCATCATTACCCTGATTTCCCTCGGGAAGTTGCTGGAGGCACGGGCCAGACGCAGCACCCAGTCCGCCATTCGCGAACTGATGGCGCTGCGGCCGGAAACCGCCTCCGTCTGGCGCGGCGAGAGTTGGCAGAGCGTCGCCATCGACGAGGTGCTGCGCGGTGATCGGCTGCGGGTGCTGGTGGGTGAGCGGGTGCCGGTAGATGGCAAGATAGTGAGTGGCGCCAGCGAGCTGGATGAGTCGATCCTCACCGGCGAGAGCCTGCCGGTGCCGCGCAGCGAGGGCGACAAGGTGTTGGGCGGTGCCATCAACCGCTCTGGCGTGCTGGAGATCGAAGCCACTACCGTGGGGGAGGACTCCAGCCTCAGCAAGATCATCGCACTGGTGGAGAGCGCCCAGATGGGCAAGGCCCCGCTGCAGCAACTGGTGGACAAGGTCTCCGCCGTGTTTGTGCCGGTGGTGATGGCCATCGCCCTGTTTACTCTGCTGGTGTGGTACGCCATCAGCAATGACTTCGCGCAGGCGCTGCTGGCGGCGGTGGCGGTGCTGGTGATCGCTTGTCCCTGCGCGCTGGGGCTGGCGACACCGGCGGCCATTGTCACCGGCACCGGGGTGGCGGCGCGCCACGGCATCCTGATCAAGGATGTCGATACCCTGCAAAAGGCCCACGCCATCAAGGCGCTGATCTTCGACAAGACCGGCACCCTCACTCAGGGCAAGCCGGTGCTGGCGAGCTGGAGCGGTACAGCCGAGCAGCTGCGCCTCGCCGCCGCCCTGCAACAGGCGAGCGAACACCCGCTGGCGCTGGCGATGCGCGAGGCGGTCGGCAACGGTGCGACATTGCCTCAGCCGGAGGCGGTCGAGGTGCGGGTCGGTGCCGGCATAGTCGGTCAGGTGGCGGGTCACTCGGTCGCCATCGGCAATTCATCTCTGCTGGCTCAGCTCGGCATTGATCAGCCGCAACAGAATGAACAAGCTGCCGATGGGGCGACCCGGGTTTGGGTGGCCATCGATGGCACGGTCGCCGGCATCGCGGCGTTGGCCGATACCCTGCGCCCCGAGAGTGCGGCAGCCATCGCCACCCTGCGCCAGCGCGGCATCGCCAGCTGGCTGGTGAGCGGCGATGCGCCAGCGCCGGTGGCCCATATCGCCGCCAAGCTGGGGCTGGACGGAGCATTCGACTCCGTGCTGCCAGCTGGCAAGGTGGAAAAAGTGGAGGCGCTGCGGGCGCAAACCCGCGGGCTGGTGGCCATGGTGGGGGACGGGGTGAACGACGCCCCGGCACTGGCGGCGGCGGATGTCGGCATCGCCATGGGCTCCGGCTCCGACGTGGCGATGGAGACCGCCGCCATTACTCTGATGCGATCTGATCCGCGGTTGGTGGCCGATGCCATCGACATTTCGGCGGCCACCTGGCGCACCATTCAGCAAAATCTGTTCTGGGCCTTTGTATTCAATATCATCGGCATTCCGCTGGCGGCGCTGGGCTACCTCAGCCCCGAGCTGGCGGGGGCGGCCATGGCCCTGAGCAGCATCACCGTCTTGAGCAATTCCCTGTTATTGAAACGCTGGCAGCCCAGAGCGGCGCACGGGCCAGCATCCAACCCGATCAGTAAGGAGGCATAAATGAACATCAGCAAGGTTGCCAAGGCCACGGGGCTGACCGCCAAGACCATCCGTTACTACGAGAGCATCGGCCTCATCACCGCCCCGGTACGCAGTGACAACGGCTACCGCAGCTACACCGAGGGGGCGCTGCGCGAGCTGCGTTTCGTCAAGCGGGCGCGGGAGACCGGCTTCAATCTGGAGGAGTGTCAGGAGCTGCTGGCGCTCTATCGCAACGAGCACAGAACCAGCGCCCAGGTGAAGAAGCTGGCGCAGGAGAAGATCGTCGATCTGCGCACGCGCATCGCCGGGCTGCAGGCCATGCTCAGCTCGCTGGAAGGGCTGGTCTGCTGCTGCCACGGGGATGAGAATCCCGAGTGCCCGATCCTCGACGAGCTGGAGAAGGGGTGAGCAAGGGCTCACCGTCCAGCGCAGGGTAAACCCCAGATGATTGACTAACTTCTTAATAAACGGTGCTTTATTGTTGCTGGTCAGGGGGGAGTGGTAGACTGCTCGGCTCTTGTACAGGAGTACTCAGTTGACCCAGAGTGTGACACGCCAGGTTAAGCAGGCCATCATGGCCCAGCTCTATACGCACGCATCGTTCAGTCTCCCCTGTTTGGGCGTGTTGGCATTTGGCTGGAGTCTGCTGTTTCACGACTATCTGCCCGCCACCGAAGCGCTTGGCTGGCTGGCAGGGACTTTCCTGTGGCTGCTTGGCCGGGGCTGGCACCTGCGCTGGCGCCGATCCCGCCTGCACCAGACACCGCTGCCGGTGCTGGAGCGCGAACTTTTCATCGGCGTGACCATCACCTCCATCATCTGGGCGCTGGGTGTGCTGCTCTACATGGACAAGCTGCCCGATACCTACCGGGCCGCCATGATGATGCTCTCCAGCCTCATTCTCACCGGCAGTGCCATCATGCTGTTTGGCAGCCGCCGCACGCTCTATGGTTCCGCCCTGCCGCTGGGCATGGCGATGCTGTTCGAGCTGGGCAATGGCAACGAACAGGAGCGGATCGTATCCTGCATGCTGGCGGGCTATCTGTTTGTCTTTCTGCCAACCCTGCTGCGCCGGATGCGGCGGGATCAGATCGCCTCGCTCCACCACCGTTTCTCCAACGCCGAACTGGTGGCCGAGCTGAAGGCGGTCTCCGAGCATCTGCGCCTCACCTCCCGCCTCGACGGCCTGACCGGCATCGCCAACCGCGCCCACCTCGACGACTCTCTGGAACGGGCCTGGCGTCGCTGTCACCGCGCCCGCGCACCGTTGTCGCTGGTGCTGGTGGATGTGGATTACTTCAAGCAGTTCAACGATCTCTACGGCCATCAGCTGGGGGATGACTGTTTGCAACAGGTGGCTGGGTTGCTGGCCGAGGTGGAGCGGCGCGAGGACGATCTGGCGGCCCGTTACGGGGGCGAGGAGTTCGCCCTGCTGTTGCCCTGCACCGGCATGCAGGGAGCGTTGCAGGTGGCGGACAATGTGCGGCAGGCGCTCAAGGAGCTGGCCATCCCGCACCAGAAGTCACTGGTCTCCGGTCGGGTCACATGTAGTTTTGGTGTTGCGACACTGATACCGGATAACAGCATGAAAATCGCCGATTTGATCCAGAAAGCGGATGCGGCACTCTATCAGGCCAAGCATAATGGGCGGGATCGAATCGAAGTAGCCTTGATGGGTAAGGTTGCCTGAGTTTAACGTGACAGATTAAAGAGGTTGTCTATGCAATGTCATCGTATCGAAGAGCTGCTGGAGTTGTTGCAGCCTGCCTGGATCAAGGAACAGGATCTCAGCCTGGTGCAGTTTGTTGCCAAACTGGCCAACGAAGCGGGATTTGAAGGTTCTCTGTCCGAGTTGACCGACGACATGCTGATCTATCACCTCAAAATGCGGGAATCCGACAAGCAGGCGATGATCCCCGGTCTGGCCAAGGATCATGTGCCCGATTTCAAAGAGGCACTGCTCAAGGCCCGCGGAATCAAGTGAATCTTTAGCGGAAGCGCATCACCTTGGGGTGATGCGCTTTTTTGTTGCCGAAAATTGCGATCAAACGCCAATATTAGATACATCTAATCCACACAATTAGCATGCTGTTTAAGATATAATCCGCTCCATAACAAATAAGGGAGCGATGTCTTGCAATGGCCGACCACGATAAAATCGATATCAAGGACGTCACCGACAAGGACGTAACCGGGACCTTCAACCCCCATACGTTCAAAGCCAGTGACGACAGATTCAACCCGGGCAACCGCATCTATGTGCGGGCCCAGAAAGGGTATTGGCAGCGGGTGCGCAAGGGGATGGGCTGGTTCTTCGTCGCCCTCTTCGTGCTGCTGCCCTGGCTGCGTTACGAGGGGCGACAGGCGGTGCTGTTCGACCTCGGTCATCAGCAGTTCCATATCTTTGGCGCCACCATCTGGCCGCAGGATCTGACCCTGCTCGCCTGGCTCTTCATGATTGCCGCCTTCGCCCTCTTCTTTGTGACCACCTTCCTCGGCCGGGTCTGGTGCGGCTATCTCTGCCCGCAGACGGTCTGGACCTTCATGTTCATCTGGTTTGAAGAGAAGCTGGAAGGGCCCGCCAACAAGCGGCGCAAGCTGGACGAGGCACCCTGGAGCGGCGAGAAGCTGGCCCGCAAGGGAGCCAAGCATCTGGCCTGGCTGGCGATCTCGCTGGTGACCGGTCTGACCTTCGTCGCCTACTTCCAGGATGTGACTGAGCTGGTGCCGGACTTCTTCACCCTGCAGGCGGGAGGCTGGGTGCTGTTCTGGGTGAGCTTCTTTACCATCATCACCTACGGCAACGCAGGCTGGATGCGCGCCATTATGTGTATCCACATGTGCCCCTATGCCCGCTTCCAGTCCGCCATGTTCGACAAGGACACCTTCATCGTCGGTTATGACACCAAGCGCGGCGAAACCCGTGGTGCCCGTTCCCGCAAGGCGGACCCCAAGGCGCTGGGGCTGGGTGACTGTATCGACTGCGATCTCTGCGTGCAGGTCTGTCCGACCGGCATCGATATCCGCGATGGCCTGCAGTACGAGTGCATCAACTGCGGCGCCTGCGTCGATGCCTGCGACCAGACCATGGAGCGGATGGGGTATCCGAAAGGGCTCATCAGCTACACCACCGAGCACAAGCTGGCTAACGACTCCACCCATGTGGCGCGGCCCAAGCTGATTGGCTACGGGCTGGTGATGGCGGTGATGCTGGGGGTATTTGTCTACAACGCCATGTCCATCATGCCGATGGGGCTCGATATCCTGCGGGACCGCAACCAGCTGTTCCGTGAAAACAGCGAGGGGCTTATCGAGAACACCTATACCCTCAAGATCCTCAACAAGACCCTGCAGCCCCAGACCTACCAGCTGGATGTGGAGGGCTTGCCAGAGTATCAGTGGTTTGGTCCCCGTGAAGTGACCCTGAAGGCAGGCGAGATCTATACCTTGCCGGTCAGTCTGGCGGTCGACCCCTATAACCTGAAACGGCCGACGCTGGATATCCAGTTCGTGCTGAAGCGGGAGGGGGCGGCGCCCGATGACAGCAAGGGCAACCTGCGTCAGGGCAGCAAGTTTATCAGCCGGTTGTAACCGCTTGCGGCGGCGGGCCGGACGTGACACACGTCAGGTCACCAGCGAGCACGGCAATGCCGGGCAGTAGTGATAGAATGGGGCGCAACGGCGCCCCTTTCTTATGGTGGATGACATGCGTTTCAACTATTCCGACCTCAATCCCGACCTCATCATGGATGCGCTCGATCTCAGCGGCCTGCGGCTCGACTCCGGCCTGATCGAGCTCAACAGCTACGAAAACCGGGTCTATCAGTTTCAGGATGAGGAGCGTCGCCGCTATGTGGTGAAGTTCTATCGTCCCGGCCGCTGGAGCCGGGCCCAGATCCTCGAGGAGCACGAGTTTGCCACCCGTCTCGCCGAGGCGGAGATCCCGGTCGCTGCACCGCTCGCCTTCGCGGGCGAGACCCTGCTGGAGCACGAGGGTTACCCCTTTGCCATCTGGCAGAGCGTCGGTGGCCGCCAGTTCGAGGTGGATAATCTCGATCAGCTGGAGTGGGTGGGGCGTTTCCTCGGTCGCATTCATCAGATCGGCGCCAGCAAGCCGTTTCACCATCGGGTACGGCTCGATGTGGAGAGCATGCTGCACGAACCGCGTCAGCTGCTGGCGTCTGGCGAGTGGCTGCCAAGCGGGCTGGCGAAGCAATTCTTCGGGGTGCTCGACGAGCTGATCAAACATGTCAGCGACGCCATGACCCTGGATGTGGCGCAGATCTCCCTGCATGGCGACTGCCACCCGGGCAACATCCTGTGGCGCGACGGCCCCATGTTTGTCGACCTCGATGATTGCCGCACCGGCCCTGCGATTCAGGATCTCTGGATGATGCTGAGCGGCGAGCGCCACGAGCAGCAGATCCAGCTCGACACCCTGCTGGCGGGCTACGAGGAGTTTATGGAATTCGACTCGCGGGAGCTGGCGCTGATCGAGCCGCTGCGGGCGATGCGCATCGTCCACTACATGGCCTGGCTGGCGCGGCGCTGGGAAGATCCCGCCTTCCCCCGTCACTTCCCCTGGTTCAATACCGATCACTACTGGCGTCAGCAGATAGCGACCCTGCACGATCAGCTGGAAGCATTGAAGGCACCGCCGCTGACCCTGATGCCAGGGTGGTAACTTATCCGGTGGCCAGCAGATCGCCCCACCAGCGGCACGATCAGCTGGAAGCACTGAAGGCGCCGCCGCTGGGCCTGATGCCGGGGTGCTAACTTATCCGGTGGCCAGCAGATCGCCCTACTGCGGCACGATCAGCTGAAAGCGCTGAAGGCGCCACCGTTGAGCCTGATGCCAAACTGGTGAAATAGAAGGGATCTTGCGTGGCAAGCGGGGCTCGATCTCCGGCCCTGACCATTGACGTCAGCATGGCGAAACAATAGGCTTGGCACTGCTTCGGTTCGCCGGGCGTGCCTCACAGTGATCCCTTAACAGGAAACATCATGAAAAAAGTTCTATTTTTCCTTGCTGCCATGCTGATGATCCCCATGGTTCACGCCGCCCCCGAGTTCAAGGAAGGCGTCAACTACGATGTGGTCAAACAGACTGGCAGTGCCCAGCCGGAAGTGATGGAGTTCTTCTCCTACTACTGCCCGCACTGCGCCACCTTCGAACCGATCGTTGAGCAACTGCAAGCCGGTCTGCCGAAAGGCGTCACCCTGAAGAAGAACCCGGTTGCCTTCCTCGGCCGCGAAATGGGCCCCGAGATGCAGCGTGCCTATGCCGTTGCCAGCCTGCTCAACGCCGAAGCCAAGCTGACCCCGGCCATCTTCACCAAGATCCACACCCAGCGTCAGCCGCCGATGAGCCGTGACGAGGTGAAACAGATCTTCGTGGACAATGGCGTACCGGCTGAAGAGTTCGACGGTGCCGTCGACAGCTTCGCCGTCTCCGGCATGGTCTCCCAGTTCGATCGCAACACCGAGAGCTACAACATTCGCGGTGTGCCGGCCTTCCTGGTGAACGGCAAGTACATGGTGAAGATTGAATCCATCACCTCTCAAGAGCAGTTCAACCAGCTGGTGCAGTTCCTGCTGGCCAAGAAAGACTGATACCCTTGAGTCGATAAAAGCCCGCCGGTGCGAACCGGCGGGCTTTTTGTTTTCTGGCGATCTCGAAGATCAGACCCCGACGTGGAACGCCTGCTTGAGGTTGCGGATAAACTCCGCATCCCGACACAGGGTCTTGCCCGGGCTGTCGGAGATCTTGGCGACCGGGCCGCCATTGCACTCCATCAGCTTGAAGACGATGTTCATCGGGCTGACACCGGGCAGATCGCAGGTGAGCTTGGTGCCGATACCGAAGCTGGTGTTGATCCGGCCACGGAAGTGGCGGAACAGCTGTACCGCCTTGTCGAGGTTGAGCCCGTCGGAGAAGACCAGGGTCTTGTCGGTGGGGTCGATGCCGAGGCGCTGATAGTGGCTGATCGCCTTCTCGCCCCACACCACGGGATCGCCGGAGTCGTGGCGCAAGCCCTGATAGCTGCTGGCCAGCTCGAAGTCGAAGTCCCGCAGGAAGGCATCCATGGTGATGCAGTCGGTCAGGGCGATGCCGAGATGGTCGGTGAACTCGTCCAGCCAGCTGGTGAGGGCGGCGCGCTGGCTGTGCTCCAGCGGGAAGCCGAGCTGCTGGTGCGCCTGGAACCACTCGTGGGCCTGGGTGCCGACCGCGGGCAGCTTGTACTTCTGGGCCAGCATGTAGTTGCTGGTGCCGCGAAACGCTGGCAGCCGCTCCTTGAGACGACCCACTACCGCATCCTGCACCGCGTGGGAGAAGCGACGGCGGGTGCCGAAGTCGATGAGGTTGAACTCGCTCATCTCCTCCGGGCTCAGCTCCTGCTCCAGCTTGTCGATCTTCTGATCGAGCCGTTCCAGCGCATGGCTGACGCCGAACTGGGGGTAGCGGAAGCGGTTGCGCATCTCGCTGATGATGGCGAGCACCGGGATCTCCCACAGGATCACATCCTGCCAGGGGCCCTCGACCCGCACATTGATGCGGCCATCCTGCTCGAACACCTTGAGCAGAGAGGCATCGAGCGGCTTGCGGCGCAGGTGGTCAAGGTAGTCAGGGGTGAAGAAGGGGCGCTCGGCCAGAAAATCGAGCTCGGGCTTGGTCAGTCGCAGGGATCCGGCGAGGCGCAGCTGCTCCTCGATCTGCCCCATCATGGGCAGCAGATCCTCTTCATTGCGGCTGTGAAACTCGGCCACCACCTCGGCATCCGGATAGCGATGGAACACCGCCTGCTGCATATGTAGCTTGTAGGCATCGGTGTCGAGCAGGCTGGTGAGGATTGGGGGCATATCAGGCTCCTCGCAGACTGGTGAGCACGATGGTACTCCCCTGCCGCATATGTAACGTGCAGGCATCGGTGTCGAGCAGGCTGGTGAGTATGGGTGGCATATCAGGCTCCCTGCAGGCTGGCGAGCGCGATGGCACTCCCCTGTCGCATATGTAGATTGCAGGCGCCGCTATCGGACAGGCTGGTGAGGATTGGGGGCATATCAGGCGTCCAGCAGGCGTTGTACATCGATCAGGGTCTGGGCCAGTTCGGCGCCAGCCTCGATCATCTGGGTGTGGGCGCTGGCAACCGTCGCAGGGGCGATGCCGCGGCAGGCATCGAGATGGACGATCACCCGGAAACCGGCGCGGCGCAGTTGCAGCACGCTGGTTTTGACACAGTAGTCGGTGGCGAGGCCGCCGACCAGTACGGTGTCGACCTTGCGGGCTTGCAGGAATTCGATGAGTCCGGTGCTGCGCCGTTCGGCCAGATCGTGATAACAGGCGCCGTAAGGGTGCAGATCCGGCTCGACCCCCTTCCAGACGAAGAAGTCATAGTCGATGGGGGCGGGCAGGCCGTCGAGCAGCTCGAAGCCCTTGCTGCCCGGCACGCAGTGTACCGGCCAGGTGAGGTCGGCATTGGGCAGATCCAGCGGCAACAGCATGCCGGCGGGGTCAGAGACGGCCCAGTCGGCATTGGCGGGGTGAGCGTCCTTGCTGCCGATCCGCAGCGTGGCAAGGGTGGCCTGAGCGTTGAGCGCAGCCACAATATCATCACCGCCCGCGACGGGCAGTTCGTTCGGGCAGAGGGGGGTAAAGCCCTTCTGCGCATCAATATCCAGGCTGGCGACGGTTCCCATGATTGGCTCCTGCACATACTATTCGTGTGATATTATCTACCAAACATTAATGGAAGGCGAGCAGGGCGATCGGCATGCTGAGAATGAGTCTGGATATGGTGGTGCTGCGGTTGCATGACGAGCGGCTCGAGCTGCTGCTCGAAACCCGCGATCGCCCCCCCTTTGCCCACTGTTGGCAGCTACCCGGTTTGCGTATCGACGAGGCACTGGATCGGGATCTGGACGCTGCCCAGCGCCGCCTGCTGGCGGAGTGGGGGCTCGGCCACTGCTACAGCGAGCAGGTCTGCACCCTCGGCAATCTGGAACGGGATCCCCGCGGCTGGTCCACCACTCTGGTCTATCTCTGCCTGGTCGATCCGGAAGTGGAAGTGACCCACGGCTGCTGGCATCCGCTCTCCAATCTACCGGGGCTGAGCCTCGCCTTTGACCATGTCCAGCTTATCGCCAAGGGGCTGGAGCGGCTGCGCATCAAGAGTCGCTACAGCACCCTGCCGTTGCATCTGCTTGGGCCCGAGTTCACCCTCTCCGAGGTGCAGCGCGCCTTCGAAATCATCCTGCAAACCCCCATGAATACGGCGGCGTTTCGCAAGCGGATCCATCGCGCCGACATTCTGGTGGATACCGGCCGCAAGCGTACCGGTAAACAGCGCCCCGCCATCCTCTACCGGCTGGAGAGCCCCTGCTGCGTGATGTTCGATCAGGTGATGCACGGAGCGGAAGCGTGAGTACCAACCCCGTTCGTGTGCTGGTCAGCGCCTGCCTGTTGGGTCCATGTTCGTTGCGCTACGATGGCCCGGGTTTTAGCCTGTGGGGGAGCAAAGCATGAGTAAGACCAGCGTGCACAAGGTGCTGGTCAGCGCGTGCTTGCTGGGCCAGCCGGTGCGTTACGACGGCCAGAGTAAGGGGATTGTCAGCGATTGGCTGAGTGAGCTCGGAGCCGAAGGGCGGGCGCTGGCCTTCTGCCCCGAAGTGGCGGGCGGCTTGCCGACCCCGCGCCCTCCTGCAGAACGACAGGGCGAGCGGGTGGTGACGGCGAGCGGGCTCGATGTGACTGAAGAGTTTGATCGCGGCGCCGAGCTGGCGCTGGCGATCTGTCAGGCGCAGGGCATTCGCTTCGCGCTGTTGAAAGAGGGGAGCCCCTCATGTGGCAGTGGCCGTATCTATAACGGCCGCTTCGAGGGTGTCTCAGTGGCGGGCGAGGGCAAGACCTCCGCCCTGCTGCGCCGCCACGGGATTGCGGTCTTTTCCGAAGATCAGCTGGCCGAGCTGGCCTCTGCGCTCTCTTTGGATGCCTCTTTGCTGGATATCTCTTCGGCAGCAACCGGCAGCGGCGTCTGACCGCTCTGCCACCCCTCCAGCACCTCGTCTTTCTCCTGCCAGCGCTGGTTTAGCCACTCCTGAAAACCGCGCTTGAACTGCTTGTCATTGAAGTAGTCACCCACCAGCGCCTCATCCACCGGCAGCTCCTCGATCCGCACCTGAATGCGTTTTACCCGCCCCATCAGGAAGTCCTTGAACGGGGTCTCGGCGTTGTCCGGATAGCGGATGGTGACGTTGATCAGGCTGTCAAACTGCTCCCCCATGGCCGCCAGCGTAAAGGCCAGCCCCGCCGCCTTGGGCGGCATCAGATGGCGGTAGCGGGAGCGGGCTGCATCCCGTTTTTGCTCGGTGAAGCGGGTCCCTTCCACGAAGTTGATGACGGTGGTAGGGATGTGGCGAAACTTCTCGCAGGCATTGCGGGTGGTTTCGATATCCTTGCCGCGCAGGTGCGGATTTCTTAAAAGAAACTCTCTCGAATAGCGGCGCATAAAGGGCATATCGAGCCCCCAGCAGGCGAGCCCCAGCAGCGGGATGTAGATGAGCTCGTGTTTCATAAAGAACTTGGGCACCGGCAGTCGATCCCGGAACAGATGACCCAGCACCACGATATCGGTCCAGCTCATATGGTTGCTGATGATGAGATACCAACCATCCTTGCGCAGTCGGGTCTTATCTTCGATCTGCCAGTCGATGCGCATCGTGAGACGGATAACCAGTGCATTGCAGACCAGCCACAGACGCATGAAGCGGTTGTTGAGGCGGCTGCAGGCACGGCCAAAAGCCGGCACAGGCAGCAGCAGTTTGGCCAGCGACACCAGCAGGATCAGGCTGGCGCACAAGGCGGTGAACAGGATGGTCAGGCCCGCGCTGATGATCAGCACCAGCGGGCCGGGAAGCAGGGATAGCATGGATGTTTACTGCGCCTTGGTTGCCAGCAGTTGGCTCAGGGTCTGGTCCTTCTCGTGCCAGATCCCGTTCAACCACTGTTGAAACTCTTGTTGGAAGTCGGGGTCATTGAAGTAATCCCCCACCAGCTTGCGGTCGATCGGCAAATAGCGGACCTGAACCTTGATTTGCCCGACCCGGCCGCACATGAAATCCCAGTAACTGGGAATACCGTCTGGATAGGCGATGGTGACATCCACCAGTTGATGCAACTGGTCACCCATGGCGGCCAGAGTAAAGGCGATGCCCCCCGCTTTCGGGAGCAGCAGATGACGATAGGGCGAGCCCTGCTTCTGATGCTTGCTTCCGGTGAAGCGGGTGCCTTCGACGAAGTTCATCACACTCACCGGAATGTGGCGGAACCTTGCGCAGGCCTTACGGGTCGTTTCAATGTCTTTTCCCTTCAGATGGGGATGTTTTTCCAGAAATTTTCTGGAATATCGCCGCATGAAGGGGAAATCGAGCGCCCACCAGGCCAGACCGAGAAAAGGCACCCAAATCAGCTCTTTCTTGAGAAAAAACTTCAGGAAGGGGATTTTTTGGTTAAAAACCCGCTGCAATACCAGTATGTCGACCCAGGATTGATGGTTGGCAATCACCATATACCACTCATTCCGGCGCCCTTTGTCCACTCCGACCACCTCGAAAGGGGTTTTGATGATGGTTTTCTGGATCAGATTGTTGAAACCGATCCAGCAGCTGGCACAGCCATCCAGCAGGGCATTGCAGAGGGTTCGCCACCCTTTGAGCGGTAACGGCAGCTTGAGCAGACCCAGCAAGAAGATGGGGATAAACCAGAAGAGGGTGTTGAAAAAATAGAGCAGGGTGGAGAGGCTGCCGCGCAGTCGCTCTGTCAGCTTGTTGGGCATGAGTTCGGGTCCGTCTTGCTGTCGATAAAGGGCCATCAAGTGGTCAGATCTGTGGCCATAATATCAGCCGCTGGCCCGTGAGACCATTAAGAGCCGTCACAGGGCCGGACTCACCCTTTCCCCTCTATCAGCTGCTGCGCAGCCGCGACAGCAGCCGATCCATGGCGCGATAACCGAGCGCCTCGATGAGATGCTCCTTGCCGATGGTCGGTTGCCCCGCCAGATCGGCGATGGTGCGCGACACCCGCAAAATGCGGTGCCAGGCCCGGATGCTGAGCCCCAGCTTCTGGATGGCATTCTCCAAAAATTCGGCATCTTGCGCTGATAATCGGCAAATATCCTCTATTTCGCGGCTATCCAGTAGGTTGTTAAGTTTGCCGTTACGGCTGAGCATCCGCTCCCGCGCCGCCAGCACCCGATCGCGGATCTGCTGGCTCGACTCCCCTCGTTCCGCCTTGCCGGTCAGGCTCCCCTTGGGCAGCAGCGGCACCTCCACCGTCAGGTCGAAGCGGTCGAGAAAGGGACCGGAAAGTTTGCCGAGGTAGCGCAGGATCTGATCCGGGCTGGAACGGGTCTGGCCGTCGCCATAATGGCCGCAAGGGCTGGGGTTCATGGCGCCGATCAGCTGGAAGCGGGCGGGAAAATCCACCTGACGGGCGGCCCGGCTAATGGTGATGTGGCCCGTCTCCAGCGGCTCACGCAGGGAGTCGAGCACCTTGCGCTCAAATTCGGGCAGCTCATCGAGAAACAATACGCCGTTATGGGCCAACGATATTTCGCCGGGCCGCGGGTGGCTGCCACCTCCCACCAGCGCTACCGCCGAGGCACTGTGGTGCGGCGTGCGATAGGGCCTGTGGTGCCAGTGACCGGCGCGAGGGGTGAGGCCACCGATGGAGTGGATGGCGGCGGTCTGCTGCGCCTCCTGCTCGCTGAGCGGCGGCAGAATGCCGGGCAGGCGGCTGGCCAGCATGCTCTTGCCGGTGCCAGGCGGGCCGATGAACAGCAGGTTGTGGCTGCCGGCGGCGGCGATCTCCAATGCCCGCTTGGCCTGGGACTGGCCGATCACATCCTGCAGATCCGGCACATCGGGCAGGGTATCAGTGGTTTGGGGCTCCGGCAGTGGCAGCTCGTATTGACCCGCCAGCCAGGCGGTGACGGCCAGCAACTGGTGGGCGGTGCGCACCTCGGCATCCTGAATGAGGGAGGCCTCGGGGCCGTTCTCTCGCGGCACCAGCAGGGTGCGTCCTGCATCGCGGCAGGCCAGTACGGCGGGCAGCACGCCGAGCACGGGACGGATCTCGCCAGTCAGAGCCAACTCCCCTAAAAATTCGTGATTGAGCAGGTATTTTGCCGGTATCTGCTTGGAAGCGGCGAGAATGCCGATGGCGATCGCCAGATCGAAACGGCCGCCCTCCTTGGGCAGATCGGCGGGGGCCAGATTGACGGTGATGTGTTTGCTCGGGAACTCGAAATTGCCGTTGAGCAGGGCGCTGCGCACCCGATCCCGCGACTCTTTCACCGAGGTTTCCGGCAGGCCGACCATGTTGAAGGCGGGCAGGCCGTTGGAGAGGTGGACTTCCACCGTAACTTGCGGAGCCGCGATCCCGAGGCTGGCACGGCTATAAACCACAGCTAATGACATAAATCCCGTCCTTGAGTTGATATATGTTCTGACTAACTGCTTGTTGTTGGTTTTTTATTCCAGAGTTCCGGCTGGGGAATAGCCAAAATCAGTGGGTTGTCACAGAAAAAAGGCTTGCCCAATAAAAATCACCGTGCTAGTTCTAATAGCCATTCGCGGTGCAAATCGCCCCAATTTCACAGGATTTCCGGTTGTAACTATGAACATGGCCTCCCGTTTCGTCAGCATTATTGTGGTCCTAGTGGTGATTATTATCTCACCGCTCGGGGCTCGTTTAGCTGCACGGAACAAGGGATAGACCCACCACCGGACAGAACGAAACAAGCGACCCCCGAGCCTCACAGCTCGGGGGTTTTTTTTCGACCAAAGGACAGGATTTTCCACATGAACGGCGCGCAGTTTTTGGTACAGACTCTCAAGAAACAGGGTGTGACCCAGGTGTTTGGTTACCCGGGCGGGGCCATCATGCCGGTCTACGATGCCCTGTATGACGGTGGTCTGGCCCATCAGCTCTGCCGCCACGAGCAGGGCGCCGCCATGGCGGCGGTCGGTTATGCCCGTGCCTCCGGTCAGGTGGGGGTCTGTATCGCCACCTCCGGCCCCGGCGCCACCAATCTGGTGACCGGTCTGGCGGAGGCGCTGCTCGACTCGGTGCCGCTGGTGGCCATCAGCGGTCAGGTGCCCTGTTCCTCCATCGGCACCGATGCGTTTCAGGAGGTCGACGTGCTCGGCATGTCCCTCTCCTGCACCAAGCACTCTTTCATGGTGACCGATGCCGCTGATCTGGGACGCGTGCTGGCAGAGGCCTTCGCCATCGCCACCGAAGGACGCCCGGGCCCGGTGCTGATCGATTTTCCTAAGGATGTGCAGTTGGCCGCCGTGCCTACCCAGAGCCCGCTGTTTGCGGTGGAAGAGCCGGAAGCGCTCAACCCCTCGGAGCTGGCCGCAGCCCGTACCCTGTTGGCATCTGCCGAGCGTCCGGTGCTCTACGTCGGCGGCGGGGTGGGCATGGCCAACGCCGAGCAGCAGCTGCGCGACCTTGCCGCCGTTACCGGCATGCCTGCGGTCACCACCCTCAAGGGGATTGGTGCGCTCGACCCCGACAGCCCCGTTTATCTCGGCATGCTCGGCATGCACGGCACCAAGGCGGCCAACTATGCGGTGCAGCAGTGCGATCTGCTGCTGGTGGTGGGTGCCCGTTTCGATGATCGGGTGACCGGCAAGCTGGAGGAGTTCGCCCCCGAAGCCAAGGTGATCCATCTCGATGTAGATGCCGCCGAGTTCGGCAAGCGCCGCGCCGCCGATGTGGGTATCACCACGGATCTCAAACAGGTGCTGCCGCGCCTCGCCATGTCCCTTGCGATCGACCCCTGGCGTGAACACTGTGCCGCCATGGCCTGCGAGTATGCGTTTCGCTACGACCACCCGGGTCAGGCCATCTACGCTCCAGCCCTGCTCAAGCAGCTCTCTGCCAAGTTGCCGGAGAGCAGCGTGGTGGCCTGCGACGTGGGTCAGCACCAGATGTGGGTGGCCCAGCACATGCGCTTCACCAGTCCGCGCAACCACCTCTCCAGCGCCGGTCTCGGCACCATGGGCTTCGGTCTGCCGGCCGCCATCGGGGCCAAGATGTCGCGCCCGGAGGATGAAGTGGTGCTGGTAAGCGGTGACGGCTCTTTCATGATGAACGTGCAGGAGCTTGGCACCATCCGCCGGGCCCAGCTCAAGGTGAAGATGGTGCTGCTGGACAACCAGCGCCTCGGCATGGTGCGCCAGTGGCAGGAGCTGTTTTTCGACGGCCGCTACAGCGAGACCATCCTCTCCGATAACCCCGATTTCGTCGCCCTGGCTGCCGCTTTCGGCATTCCTGGCGAGACCATCACATGCAAGGAGCAGATAGCCGGAGCCCTCGATCGCCTGCTGGCAAGCGAGAGTGCCTACCTGCTGCATGTGGCCATTTCAGAGGAAGAAAACGTCTGGCCCCTGGTTCCGCCGGGAGTCGCCAACCACCAGATGATGGAGCAACGCCCATGAACCCGCACACCCTTGCCCAGCCAGCATTTGCACAACACACCCTGCATATCCACGCCCAGCCCAGACCCGAAGTGATGGAGCGGGTGTTGCGGGTGGTGCGTCACCGCGGCTTCGCTCTCTGCGCCCTTAATATGGAGCAGGATTGCCAACAGCTGCGGATCACGGTTACTGTCGAGTCGGTGCGTCCCATCCAGCAGTTGTGGAGCCAGCTGGTAAAGCTGGTGGACGTTTCCCGGGTCGATGCACTGGAACAGCAACCCCGGATCAGAGCTTAAGGAGCAAAGCCAATGTCACAGCCTTCCCAATCCGCCTCTCAACCCAAGTACATCTGGTTTAACGACACACTGGTACCCTGGCAGGATGCCCAGGTGCACGTCATGAGTCACGCCCTGCACTACGGCTCCTCGGTGTTCGAGGGTGTGCGCGCCTACGATACTCCCAAGGGCACCTGCATCTTCCGTCTGCAGGAGCACACCCGCCGCCTGTTCGACTCCGCCAAGATCTACTGGATGGACGTCCCCTACAGCGAGGCCGAAGTGAACGAAGCCTGCCGCACCGTGGTGCGCGAGAACGGCCTGAAGAGCGGCTATTTGCGCCCGCTGGCCTTTGTCGGCAACGTGGGGCTGGGGCTGCATCCGCCGCTGGATGCCAAGGCCGATCTCATTGTCGCAGCCCTGCCATGGGGCGCCTATCTGGGGGAAGAGGGTCTGAAAAACGGGGTGGATGTCTGCGTCACCTCCTGGAACCGGCTCGCACCCAACAGCATTCCCACCGGTGCCAAGGCGGGTGGTAACTACCTCTCTTCCCAGCTGATTAGCCGCGAGGCCAAGCGCAACGGCTTTGCCGAGGGGCTGGCGCTGGACGTGAACGGCTACCTGAGCGAAGGGGCGGGGGAGAACCTGTTTCTGGTGAAGAATGGCGTGCTGTTCACCCCGCCCGCTACTGCCGCCATCCTGCCCGGCATCACCCGTGACACCATCATGACGCTGGCCCGCGACCTCGGTTACGAGGTGCGCGAGCAGGCGCTGCCCCGCGAGGCGCTCTATGTCGCAGACGAAATTTTCATGACCGGCACGGCCGCCGAGGTGACCCCGGTGCGCTCCGTTGACCGGATGAAGGTGGGCGCGGGCAGCCGTGGTCCGGTGACCGAACAGCTGCAGAACGCCTTCTTTGGCCTGTTCAACGGCCAGACCGAGGACAAGTGGGGCTGGTTGACGCCAGTTAACGACTGATTGCAGAGGGGAGGCGCCATGCCTCCCCGAGTCGCTTCCGGTGAGCCCTTCCCAGAGGAGTACTCACCAGGGTCGATTCCCGATCCACTTTTATCATCACCGCATAACGCATCGAGCCCATATGGGCATTCAGGGAGTAGAGACAATGCCGAAGTTGAGATCCGCCACCACCACCCACGGACGTAACATGGCCGGGGCCCGCGCCCTGTGGCGTGCCACCGGAATGACCGATCAGGATTTCGGCAAACCCATCATCGCCGTGGTCAACTCCTTTACCCAGTTTGTGCCGGGCCACGTCCACCTCAAGGATCTGGGCCAGCTGGTGGCGCGCGAGATCGAAGCCGCCGGCGGGGTCGCCAAGGAGTTCAACACCATCGCCGTGGATGACGGCATCGCCATGGGCCACGGTGGCATGCTCTACTCCCTGCCGTCCCGCGAACTGATTGCCGACTCGGTGGAGTATATGGTCAACGCCCACTGCGCCGATGCCATGGTCTGTATCTCCAACTGCGACAAGATCACCCCGGGGATGCTGATGGCCGCCCTGCGCATCAACATCCCGGTCATTTTCGTCTCCGGCGGCCCGATGGAAGCGGGCAAGACCAAGCTCTCCGACCAGATCATCAAGCTGGATCTGGTGGATGCCATGATCCAGGGTGCCGACCCCAAAGTCTCCGATGCCCAGAGCGAACAGGTGGAGCGCAGTGCCTGCCCCACTTGCGGCTCCTGCTCCGGCATGTTTACCGCCAACTCCATGAACTGTCTGACCGAAGCGCTCGGCCTCTCCCAGCCGGGCAACGGTTCCATGCTGGCGACCCACAGCGATCGTGAGCAATTGTTCAAGCTGGCGGGCCAGCGCATCGTGACGCTGGCCAAGCGCTGGTATGAGCAGGATGACGAGACAGCCCTGCCACGCAATATCGCTACCAAGGCAGCGTTCGAGAACGCCATGGCGCTCGATATCGCCATGGGTGGCTCCACCAATACCGTGCTGCACCTGTTGGCGGCGGCGCAGGAGGCCGGTGTCGACTTCACCATGGCCGATATCGACCGCATGTCGCGCAAAGTGCCGCAGCTCTGCAAGGTGGCGCCCTCCACCCAGAAATACCATATGGAAGATGTGCACCGCGCCGGTGGCGTGGTCGCCATTCTGGGCCAGCTGGAAAAAGCGGGTCTGGTGCACGGGGATACCCGTACTGTGCTGGGTTGCTCCCTCGTCGAACAGCTCAATGAATATGACGTCAGCCGTCAGCCCAGTCAGGAGGTGGTGGACTTCTACCGCGCCGGCCCGGCCGGCATCCGCACCACCAAGGCGTTCAGTCAGGATTGCCGCTGGCCGGAGCTGGATCTGGACAGAGCCGAAGGGTGCATCCGCTCGCTGGACAACGCCTACAGCCAGGAGGGTGGCCTCGCCGTGCTCTCAGGCAACCTCGCGGTCAACGGCGCCATCGTCAAGACTGCCGGGGTGGATGAGGAGAACCTCACCTTCCGTGGCCCGGCCCGGGTGTTCGAGAGTCAGGAGAGCGCGGTGAGCGGCATCCTCGATGGCACCGTGAAAGCGGGCGAGGTGGTAGTGATCCGCTACGAAGGGCCGAAAGGGGGCCCCGGCATGCAGGAGATGCTCTACCCCACCACCTATCTGAAATCCATGGGACTCGGCAAGGCGTGCGCCCTGATCACCGATGGCCGCTTCTCCGGCGGCACCTCGGGCCTCTCCATCGGCCATGTCTCGCCGGAGGCGGCTTCCGGCGGCACCATCGGTCTGGTGGAGGATTGCGACATCATCAGCATCAACATTCCGGCTCGCAGCATGGTGCTGGAGGTGGCCGACAGCGTGCTGGCTGCCCGCCGCGTTGCCGTGGAAGCTCGTGGCTGGAAGCCGCTCGATCGTCAGCGTCAGGTCTCCTTTGCCCTGCGCGCCTACGCCATGTTCGCCACCAGCGCCGACAAAGGCGCGGTGCGTGATCGCTCGATGCTGGGGGAGTAAGTCATGGTCTCTGCGGCTGATTATCTACGCAAGGTGCTGCTCTCTCCTGTCTATGAGGCGGCGCGGGTCACCCCCTTGCAAACCCTGAAGAAACTCTCCGAGCGGCTCGGCAACCATGTCAGCCTCAAGCGGGAGGATTTGCAACCGGTCCACTCCTTCAAGCTGCGCGGTGCTTACCACAAGATCGCCACTCTGACCGAGGAGCAGAAGGCGCGCGGCGTCATCGCCGCCTCCGCCGGCAACCACGCCCAGGGGGTCGCCCTGTCGGCCGCCAAGCTCGGCATCAAGGCGATCATCGTGATGCCCAAGACCACGCCGGACATCAAGATCGACGCGGTGCGCCGTCAGGGCGGCAACGTCATGCTGTTTGGTAACAGCTTCGATGAGGCCTACGGCGAGAGTCGCCGCCTCGCTGAATTGGAAGGCTACACCCTGATCCCGCCGTTTGACGACGTCGAGGTGATTGCCGGGCAGGGTACCATCGGCAAGGAGCTGCTGGAGCAGGATACCCACCTCACCCACGTCTTTGTGCCGGTGGGTGGCGGCGGACTGGCCGCCGGGGTGGCGGTCTATATCAAGCAACTGCTGCCGGATGTGAAGGTGATCGGGGTGGAGGCGGAGGGCTCCGCCTGCCTCAAGGCGGCGCTGGCGGCCGGTGAGCCGGTCAATCTGGAGCGGGTCTCGCTGTTTGCGGACGGGGTGGCGGTCAAGCGCATCGGCGAGGAGACCTTCCGCCTCTGCAACCAGTATCTGGACGAGGTGGTGACCGTCTCCAATGACCAGATCTGCGCCGCACTGAAAGACATCTTCGATGACTGCCGCGCCATCGCCGAGCCGTCGGGCGCCCTGTCGCTGGCGGGCCTCAAGGCCTACAGCGAGCGGGAGCAGGTCAAGGGGGCGCGGATGGCGGCCATTCTGTCCGGCGCCAACGTCAACTTCCACAGCCTGCGCTACGTCTCGGAGCGCTGCGAGATCGGCGAGAAGCGCGAGGGTATGCTGGCGGTGACCATCCCCGAGCGCAAGGGCGCTTTCCTCGACTTCTGCCGTCAGCTTGGCCCGCGTATGGTGACCGAGTTCAACTATCGCTATGCGGATGCCGAGCAGGCGTCGCTGTTCGTCTCGGTGCGCCTCACCGGCGGTGACGAAGAGCTTGACCAGATCATCGATCAGCTCGGTGGCAACGGCTATCCGGTGGTCAACATGACCGAGAGCGAGCTGGCCAAGAACCACGTGCGCTACATGATTGGCGGCCGCCCAGCTCGGCCCCTTGGTGAACGCCTTTACAGCTTCAAGTTTCCGGAGCAGCCGGGCGCCCTGATGCGTTTCCTCGAGACCCTGGGTTGCCGCTGGAACATCAGCCTGTTCCACTACCGCAACCACGGTGCCGACTACGGCCGGGTGCTCTGCGCCTTCGAGCTGCCGGACGAGGATGTGGCCGCCTTCCACGACTACCTGCACGAGATTGGCTACGGCTGGAAAGAGGTGAGCGACGACCCCGCCTACCGGCTTTTTCTGGCCAGTTGACGGGTCAATGACGGAGGAGGGGGGCCAAGGCCTCCCTCCTCTTTTCAAGATGGCTGCCCCATGACAGATGGTTTTTGCAGCGGAGAATGTAGCCAAGCTCACACTCCTGGTGGCTTGGTCATTTGAGGCTGCGTTCGGATGGGATACCCTGATTGACGGAGAGGCCGCCTGACGGCTTCACACAGGGATAGTGCGCACTCAGGCGCCCATAACGACTTATTGCAGAGGCGAACATATGAATAAATCCATGCTTGCGGTATTGGTCAGTGGTTTGCTGGCGGCCGGGGCCGTGCAGGCCGCCGCTCAGGACAATACCTGGTATGTCGGTGGCAAGGCCGGTTGGTCGAACTATTACGGTGTTGATCACAACGAGTATGCCGAGGCGATTTCCCAATCCCTGGGCAATACCAGCGAGAACACGGATGATCTGGGACTGGGCCTGTTCGCCGGTTACCAGCTCAACCCCAATCTGGGCTTCGAGCTGGGCTATGACTGGCTCGGTAAATATGAGGGCAAGGCGGGGACTGGTAGCAATACCCTCAATACCGAAGCCAAAGGCCAGATGATTCAGGCCACCATGAAGATCAGCTTCCCGGCCACCAATGTGCTCGATCTTTATGGTCGACTGGGTGGTGCTTATGCCTGGACTGAAAATGAAATCAGCTTCGCCAATGTCAGCGAGACTGGCAAGAAGCATGGTGCCGCTTTCGTCGGGGCGCTGGGTGCCGAATACACCATCGATCGTGACTGGGCTGCTCGTCTGGAGTACCAGTACACCACGCCGCTGGGCGATACTTCGCTCGATCGCTCCGGCATCGAGCTGGATAACGGTCTGATCTCGTTCGGCATGCTCTATCGCTTCGGCCAGCAAGGGGGCGAGGTTGCCGCACCGGTGCCTGCTCCGGCTGCCGAACCGGCCCCTGCGGTCGTGGTGGCGCCCAAGACCTTCAGCCTGAGTTCCGATGTGCTGTTCGAGTTCAACAAGGCGACCCTGAAACCGGCTGCCAATCAGGCGCTCGATGCCCTGTTCAGCCAGATTGTGGCGGCCAATCCGAAGGATGGCGTCGCGACCGTGGTGGGTTATACCGACCGCATCGGTTCAGACAACTACAACCTGGCCCTCTCAGAGAAACGGGCCCAGAGCGTGGCCAGCTATCTGGTTTCCAAAGGCTTGTATGCCGACAAGGTGCGGGTCGAGGGTCGTGGCAAAGCCAACCCGGTCACTGGCGACAGCTGTGCCAGCCGTTCCAAACAGGAACTGATCGCCTGTCTGGCACCGGATCGCCGGGTGGAGATCAATCTGGAAGGGGTGTCCCAGCCCGCTCAATAAGCCGAGCGACGGGATCGATAAACGAAAAACGGGAGGCCAGGCCTCCCGTTTTCTATGGTGTGCACTGCGATGCCGGGTGTTAGAGCCCGAACAGCGGGCGCAGGCGAATGCCAATCAGGCTGCCAGCCAGGGCCATCAGCATCCAGACCCAGCCGTGCAGGCTGCCGGACGCCGTGCCATCGAAGAAGCCGCCGAGGTTGCAGGCGGCGTACATGGCCCCCATCCCCATCAGCAGGCCGCCAATGATGGATGCCAGACTGTTGCCGATCCGCATCGGGGCGAAGTTACCGCCACCGCTCAGGCAGCGCGCCAGCATGGCCCCCAGAATGCCGAGCCAGAACATGCCGACCATGGGGTTGATAAAGAGCGGCTGGGCCAGTTTCGGGTTCCCCTCGAACAGACCGAACAGGGAGGCCCCGCGCAGCGCCATGTCATAGACGGCGCCGGTGATGGTCCAGGCCGAGCCGTGCAGGGCGACCACGGCAGAGTTGAGCAGGGCGATGATGATGCCGCCGGTCAGCACGGTGAAGCGGCCATCGCGCCAGAACAGGTTGCCGCCGCTGAAGAGGGGCTTGAGCTCGCCAGTGCGCTTGAGTTCGCTGTTGCGAAACAACATGAACAGCACGGCAACCAGCGCCAGGTTGAGCAGCATGCCGCTCCAGATGTTGCCGGTCAGATCCTTGGCCAGCACTACCTGGCTGGAGAAGGTGGCGGTCAGCTCGGGGCGGAACTGGTTGCTGATGAGGGTGCCGATGCCGTAGCAGATCAGCACCAGCCAGAAGCGGGGTTGCCCCTCGCCACAGCAGTAGAGCGTGCCGGTGGCGCAGACGCCTGCCAGCTGCATGCCGATGCCGAACAGGAAGGCGCCGACAATAAAGGGAATGCCGATAGCCATCACGTTGCCCACCATGGCATCGCCAAACAGGGCGTGGCTAAAGGAGAGGAAGCAGGTGAACAGCAGAATTTCGATGGCGATGGTGAGCAGGTGAACCCGCACGTAGTAGCTGTTGCGCTTGGTCAGCATTTCGCGCCAACCGAATACGATACCGAAGCGGCTGAAGGAGAGGGTGAAGCCGAAGCCGAATCCGATCAGGGCCATTAGAGCCCATTTCATACCAAAGGTGTTGCCAAGCCATAGTAACGCTCCCCCCGCGAGTGCCACGATGGGGAGCGACCATTTTCGAGTCATGTCAGTTGATCCTTGCAGTTGGTTTTTTAGAGGGGCGGATCCTATTCCCTCATGGAGTCCAATGCTACCCATTTTGTCAACGCAGAGGAAAATGGCGGCGCTGACGCCTGTCAGCGCCCCGGATCAGTGGCGGGGGCGAGATGGAAGTGGCGAGTCTGCCTGGTCAGGATGCGGGCGTGCTGGGTGACCATGGTCGCCTCTTCGGCGGCGTGACTGGCGCTCTGGTTGACCTCGGCCGCCAGCCGCGACATCTCGCCGACCTGATGGTGGATCCCCTGCACCAGCCGGGTTTCATCGGTCATCAGCTGATCGACCTGAGCGATGCGCTGGTTGATCTCCTCGCAGCTCTGCGCGATCCGGGCGACGCTCTGGCGTGCTGTCATCGCGTGGGCGACCGCCTGTTCGACCCGGGTCAGCTCGGTATCCATTTCGCTGGTGGCGCGCAGGCTGACATCCTGGATCTTGCCGATGATGGTGTTGATCTCGGTGGTGGCACTGCCGGTGCGGGTCGCCAGCAAGCGCACTTCATCGGCCACCACGGCAAAACCGCGCCCCTGTTCGCCCGCTCGGGCGGCTTCGATGGCGGCATTGAGCGCCAGTAGATTGGTCTGTTCCGCAATGCCATGGATAGCGCCCGCCAGCCCGGCAATCTGCTGCGAGAGACCGGCCAGATCCGAAATGGTGCGCGAGACCCGCTTCACCCCCGCTGCTTGCTCCTCGATCACCTGTTCAACGGTGTGAATAGCGTGAGTGGCTTCTTGTGCGCGGGTGGCGGACTGCAGGGTTTGCTCCCCAACCTGATGCAGCTGGCTACCCGCCTGCTCGATGGAGTGGGTGAGCTGTTCGATGGCCTGCTCGATATGGTGGGCCGCCCCGACCTGCGCCTGACTGTCATCGGCGTGCCGTTGCGCCATCGACGTCAGGTTGGTGGCGCGCTCATCCAGCGTACTGGCGCTGCGCTGCAGCGACTCCACCAGGGTGGCAAGCTGGTCACGCATGGCCCCAATCTGGCGGATCAGCTCGCCAATGGCGTCGAGGCCCGGCTCCGGCATGGGGCGGTTCAACTCCCCTTCGGCGATGGCGGCGGTGGCCTTACCGGCGGCCAGCAGTCGTTGTTGGGTGGGGCGTCCCAGCCAGAAGATGAGTCCCGCCCCCATCAGTGCGGCACACAGCAACAGGCCGTAACAGAGTCGAGTGGTGTTGGCGAGATGGGCCATCTGTTCGACGGCATACTGGTTGCCGCTGATGACGGTGGCGTCCACCCCGCGCCGGTGGGCGTTATAGAGGGTGTGCAGACGCGCGGCAATCGCTCCCGCCTGTGTCAAATCGCCCGCCTTGATCGCGGGGACAAACTTGGCGTTGAGCAGTTGCCAGAACAGCTCTCCCTGTACTTTTTGCTCCCCCAGTAGCCGCTCCCTGAGGGGCTCGTTCAGATTGCTCTCTTGCCAGAAGCGGTTGCGGCTCTCGAACTCTTGCTGCAGCCGGGTGAGGGTTTGCAGCAGGGCCTCCCGCTCCTCCGGTTTGGCATGGAGCAGGGTGTAGACCTGCAACTGGGATTCGATGAGGTAGAGGGGCGGCGGCAGAATATCGGCCACTACGTCCTTCCCCTGTCCCATCTGGTCGGCTGCGCTCCGGACCGAGTAAAGTCCGAAAAAGCTGATGGAGATCAGCGTGATAATAACTATGACCCCCAGAATTTGGCTAAAAAGCAGGGATCTGTCGTGAATGTGCTTGAGCATGCTGCCTCCATTCGGCTCCGTTCATGGATAGCATAGCTCTCTGTCGGGATGATGCGACTCGGTTGTGACCAGTTGATGATGAGTCGGCTCTGGGGCATGGGTGGTCGCTGTCAGGAAAGGGCGGGTGGCACAAAAAAGAACCCCGGCTGATGAGCCGGGGTCGAGGGGGGCGGGGAGGTGTCAGGTCCGGCTTGGCGCGGCTCTGCCGCTGCGCAAGCCATCGAGGCTGAACAGTACCAGCGCGCTCCAGATGCAGGCGAAGGTGAGCAGCTTGTCCATCGCCAGCTCTTCCCCATAGAGGGTGACGGCGAGGATGAACATCATGCTGGGGCCAATGTACTGGAAGAAGCCCAGGGTGGAGAGCTTGAGCCGGGTCGCGGCGGCGGTGAAGCAGAGCAGGGGGGCCGTGGTGACGGCGCCAGCGGCGATCAGCAGCAGGTTGAGGTGCCAGCTGTTCTCCGTCATGTGGCTGGTCGGGCTGTCGGCAAAGCCCCACAGATAGATGGCCGCTGGCGGCAGCATGATCATGGTTTCGATCAGCAGACCGGTGAGGGCATCGAGGGCCAGCTTTTTGCGCACCAGACCATAGATGGCGAAGCTCGATGCCAGCACCAGCGCAATCCAGGGCAAGGAGCCAAAGGCGATGAGCTGGATCGCCACCCCGGTAAAGGCCAGCGCCACTGCCCACCACTGCAGGCGGCGCAGCTTCTCGCTCAGAAACACCATCCCCAGCAGCACGTTGAACAGCGGGTTGATGTAGTAGCCGAGGCTGGCATCCAGCATGTGGCCATTGTTGATGGCCCAGATGAACAGCAGCCAGTTGCCGCCGACGGTGACCGAGGTAAACGCCAGGGTGAGCAGCACTTTTGGCTGGCGCAGCACCGCCTGTACCTTGTGCCACTGACGGCCTGCCAGCGTCAGCACCATCAGCAGTACGCAGGACCATATCATCCGGTGGGTCAGGATCTCGGCGGCCGGGACGGCAGAGATGGTCTTGAAATAGATGGGGGCTATGCCCCAAAGGGTATAGGCGCACAGGGCGTAGATGACGCCCTGACGCTGGATCTGTTGCGGCATGCGGATGACCTTTACTGAAGCGTTGGATGCGGGAAAACATCGCAAAAAATCAGTGTAGCGATCCTTTTGCGGGGAAAGAAGCGAATAAACGAAGTTTGAGGGGAAGGAAGCGAGTGGCTGGCCGGTCAGCCTTTACCGCGGCGGATCTTGTCGACATCCATCAACAGCCACAACATCAGGGCGATGGCGGAGATCCAGGGGCCCCAGGTCACGTAGGCCTCGCCGTGCCCCAGCACGAAGAACAGCAGGGGCAAACCGATCACCAGAAAAAGTACGCTTCCCATAAAAAATAGCATTTTTGTCTTTATATTTAACATGTTGGCTTTTTTGTCATTATAAGGATTGGGGCCGGTGATGGAAGGCCAAAAATGCAAAAGGGGGATTTCTCCCCCTTTTTGATCCGGTAGTGCTGCTTTATGGCGTTACGCCAGCTGGATCCAGGTGCTTTTCAGCTCGGTGTACTTCTCCAGCGCATGCAGTGACTTGTCGCGGCCGTTGCCGGACTGCTTGAATCCGCCAAACGGCATGGTCATGTCGCCACCATCCCAGTTGTTGACGAACACGGTGCCGGCACGCAGGGCGCGGGAACCCTTCACCGCCTTGTTGAGATCCGCCGTCCAGATTGCCGCCGCCAGTCCATAGTCGGTGTCGTTGCCAAGGGCAATGGCCTCTTCCAGCGTATCGAAACCGGTCACCGCCAGCACAGGGCCGAAGATCTCCTCGCGGAAGATGCGCATCTCGGGGGTCACGTCGTCAAAGATGGTGGGTTCGATATAGAAGCCGCCGCTCTCCATATTGGTGCGGTTGCCGCCAAGCAGCAGCTTGGCCCCCTCCTGCTTGCCAATCTCGACATAGCGCAGCACCTGCTCCATCTGGATGTGATCCACCATGGCGCCGATGCGGGTGGCTGGGTCGAGCGGGTTGGCCGAGATCCACTCGCGGGCATGGGCCAGCAGCCGCTCCATAAATTGCGGTTTGATGCTGTTTTGCACCAGCAGGCGAGAGGCGGCGGTACACACCTCGCCCTGGTTGTAGAAGATGGCGCCAGCGGCGCTCTTGGCGGCGGCGTCCAGATCCGGCGCATCCGCCAGTATGATGTTGGGGCTCTTGCCGCCGCACTCCATAAAGGCGCGCTTGAGGTTGGACTTGCCGGAGCACTGCACCAGATGCTTGCCGATCTTGGTGGAGCCGGTGAAGGTGATGCAGTCCACATCCATATGCATGGCCAGCGCCTCGCCCACGGTGTGGCCAAAGCCCGGCAGCACGTTGAACACGCCGTCCGGAATGCCCGCCTCTTTGGCCAGACCCGCGATGCGCAGGGCCGTCAGGGGGGATTTTTCGGAAGGCTTGAGTATTACCGAGTTGCCGGTAGCGAGCGCCGGGCCCAGCTTCCAGCAGGCCATCACCAGCGGGAAGTTCCACGGCACGATGGCGGCAACCACCCCGAGCGCTTCGCGGGTCACCAGCGCCAGTGCTGACTCCTCCACCGGGGCGACCTGATCGTAAATCTTGTCGATCGCTTCGGCGTTCCACGCGATGCAGTTGGCGGCGGCGGGGGCGTCATAGCCCATGGCATCGCCGATGGGTTTGCCCATGTCCAGCGACTCCAGCAGCGCCAGCTCCACCTTGTTGAGGCGCATCAGCTCGGCGAAACGCTGCATGATCTGCTTGCGCTGTTTCGGCGGCAGGCCGCACCAGCGTTTGTCCTCGAAAGCGGCACGGGCGGCCTGCACCGCCAGTTCGGCATCGGCGGCATCGCAGGCCGCCACCTTGGTCAGCAGCTTGCCGTTGGCCGGGTTGATGCAATCGAAGGTGGCGCCATTGACGGCATCACGATAGCTGCCGTTGATAAAGGCTTGCGAGGGCAGGGTCAGATGGGAGGCCTTGTGTTGCCACTGGGCCAGGGTCAGGTCACTCATGTTCACTCCTTGAACCGGCAAAAGTCAGTTTCCGCGTATCAATATGCTAAACATCCTGCCGCTTGTAAATCCATCTTGTAACAATTCATTAAACATTGCCCCCCTGCCGACGCGCGTCTGAATGTCAGAAACTGGCGGGGGTGTTGGCCGAAATCAGCACGCACTCCTGCTCGCCGCTATTGCGAAAACGGTGGGGGGTGCGGCTGTCAAAGTAGTAGCCATCCCCGGCGCCCAGCAGGTAGATCTGCTCGCCCACGGTCACTTCAACTTCGCCCTTGATGACGATGCCGCACTCTTCACCTTCGTGGCTCAGCATGTCGTCGCCGGTGTCGGCGCCCGGTGGCAGCACCTCCTGCAACATGCCGATGGCGCGGTTGGCACGGCTATGCCCGACCAGCCGGTAGCTGATCGGGTGAGTGCCGAGATCCGGCATATCCGCGGCGCGGAAGATCACTTCGGTGCCCATTTCGGTCTCTTCGGTGAAGAAGCTGGCCAGCGACATGGGGATGCCTTCCAGCACCTTGCGGAGGGAGGCGACAGAGGGGCTCACCTGATTTTTCTCGATCTGGGAGATAAATCCGTTGGTCACACCGGAGCGCTTGGCCAGCTCGCGCTGGGAGAGGGCTGCCTTGGTGCGAACCGCCTTGAGGCGGTGACCGATATCCATCTATAGACACTCCTTGACTGTTTACTATTATTAAAATTGTGTTAAATATCTTATACCACCCTGTTGATGCATCTAGCTAGGGGTGGCACCAGACAGGGCAATATCGAGCCCTTTTTTATGGATTCAGGTGTTTAATTTAATAGGCATTAGCCGACAGTTGCTAAACACCTTAAGGATGAGGTGACCATGAAACCGATCAGCGACATCAATACGCCCTCCGACATGTCCGCGTTCTGGATGCCGTTCACCGCCAACCAGCAGTTCAAGGCGGCGCCGCGCATCCTGAAGTCGGCAGAGGGGATGTATTATCACTCAGAGGATGGCCGCAAGATACTGGATGGCACAGCCGGACTCTGGTGTTGCAACGCGGGCCATGGTCGGCGCGAGATTGCCGAGGCGGTTTCCCAGCAGATTTCCCACCTCGATTTCGCCCCTACATTCCAGATGGGCCACCCCCTGCCGTTCGAGCTGGCCAACCGGCTGGTGGAGATCGCCCCCAAGGGGTTTGGCCACGTCTTCTATACCAACTCCGGTTCCGAGTCGGTCGATACCGCGCTGAAAATCGCGTTGGCCTGGCAGCGGGCTCGCGGTCAGGGCACCCGTACCCGGCTGATTGGCCGCGAGCGTGGCTATCACGGGGTCGGCTTTGGCGGTATCTCGGTGGGGGGGATTCCCGGCAACCGCAAGTGGTTTGGTTCCCTGCTGACCGGGGTGGATCATCTGCCCCATACCCTCAATATCGCCAAAAATGCCTTCACCAAAGGACTGCCCGAGGAGGATGTGGCGCTGGCCGACGAGCTGGAGAAGATCGTCTTCCTGCACGATGCCAGCAATATCGCTGCGGTGATCGTCGAGCCCATCGCTGGCAGTACCGGCGTACTGATGCCGCCGAAAGGCTACCTCAAGCGGCTGCGGGAGATCTGCACCAAGCACGGCATCCTGCTGATTTTTGACGAGGTGATCACCGGTTTCGGTCGCCTCGGCTCCCCCTTTGCCGCACAGGAGTTCGATGTCATCCCCGACATGATCACCTGCGCCAAGGGGCTCACCAACGGCGCCATCCCCATGGGGGCGGTGCTGGTGCAGAAGCACATCTATGACGACATGATGGCGGCAGGCAAGGGGGCCATCGAGCTGTTCCACGGCTACACCTACTCCGGCCATCCGGTGGCGGCGGCCGCAGGTCTCGCGACCCTCGAGATCTATCGCAACGAGAACCTGCTCAGCCGCGCCGCCGATCTGGCGGGCTACTGGGAGGAGGCGGCGCATTCGCTGAAGGGCTGCAAGCATGTGAAGGATGTGCGCAACTACGGGCTGGTGGCGGGCATCGAGCTGGAATCCATGCCGGATGCGCCGGGCAAGCGCGCCTACGAGGTGTTTGTTCGCTGCTTCGAGAAGGGGGCACTGATCCGGGTGACCGGCGACATCATCGCCCTGTCGCCACCCCTCATCATCGAGCGCAGTCAGATCGACGATCTCTTCACCCTGCTGCAGGATGTGTTGCAGGCACAACCCTAACCCATTTGATGGCCCCGCACTGGCGGGGCCTTGCGTTGTCTTGCTCAGCGCAATTACCACATCAGTTATCACGGAGGATACATGACACACAGGGTCAGCAACTTCATCAACGGCCAGCTGCAGGAGAGTCGCAGCGAGCGCCAGGGGGCCATCTTCAATCCCGCCTGCGGCAAGCCGCAGGGAAGCGTCGGGCTCTCGAGCGCCGCCGAGTGTCAGGAGGCGATCGCCATCGCCGAGCGCGCCTTTGCCGACTGGTCGCAAACCCCGCCGCTGGTGCGGGCCCGGGTCTTTTTCCGCTTCAAGGAGTTGATGGAGCAGCACAGGGATGAGCTGGCCCAGCTCATCAGCCGCGAGCACGGCAAGGTTTTCTCCGATGCGCAGGGTGAGTTGACCCGCGGGCTGGAGGTGGTGGAGTTTGCCTGCGGCATTCCCCATCTGCTCAAGGGGGAGCACTCCCTCAACGTCGGCCGCGGGGTAGACAGCTACTCCATGATGCAGCCGGTGGGGGTCTGCGCCGGTATCACCCCGTTCAACTTCCCGGCCATGGTGCCGCTCTGGATGTTCCCGGTCGCTATCGCTTGTGGCAACACCTTCATTCTCAAACCCTCCGAGAAGGATCCCTCTCTCTCGCTGCGGATGGCCGAGTTGCTCAAGGAGGCCGGTCTGCCGGACGGCGTGCTCAACGTGGTGAACGGTGATAAAGAGGTGGTGGACGTGTTGCTGACCGATCCGCGAGTGGGTGCCGTGTCGTTTGTCGGTTCGACCCCCATCGCCCAGTACATCTATGCCACCGCCTCGGCCCACGGCAAGCGGGTGCAGGCGCTGGGCGGCGCCAAGAACCACATGGTGGTGATGCCGGATGCGGATCTCGATCAGGCGGTCTCCGCCCTGATGGGGGCCGCTTATGGGGCAGCGGGTGAGCGCTGCATGGCCATTTCGGTGGCGGTGGTGGTAGGTGACGAGACCGCCGATGCGCTGGTGGCCAAGCTGACGCCGCTGGTGGAGCAGCTGCGAGTCGGCCCGGGGCTGGGCCAGAGCCCGGAGAACGAGATGGGGCCGCTCATCAGCCGGGAGCATCTGGCCAAGGTGCGCGGTTACGTGGATCAGGGGGTGGCCGAAGGGGCCGCGTTGCGGGTCGATGGTCGCACGCTGAGTCACGAGGAGGGTTACTTTATCGGTGGTTGCCTGTTTGACGAGGTGACCCCCGAGATGCGCATCTACCGCGAGGAGATCTTCGGCCCTGTGCTCTCCATCGTGCGGGCGCCCGACTACGAGACGGCGCTGCGGCTCATCAACGAACACGAGTACGGCAACGGCACCGCCATCTTTACCTGTGACGGCGACACCGCACGGGACTTCACGGCGCGGGTGCAGGTCGGTATGGTAGGGGTGAACGTTCCCATTCCGGTGCCGATGGCGTTTCACAGCTTTGGCGGCTGGAAGCGCTCCATCTTCGGGCCGCTCAATATGCACGGGCCGGACGGGGTTCGCTTCTATACCCGGATGAAGACGGTGACGGCGCGCTGGCCCCAGAGCCTGCGCAGTGGTGCCGAGTTCTCCATGCCGACCATGAAGTGACGCGCAGGCGCCTGCTCATGGCCTAACCTCTTGCCCCCGCCGGTCGTTGATTGGCGGGGGCGAACTCTGTAAAGGAACAACAGATGCGATTGGGAATTCTCGATTGTGACCGGCTCGATCCCGATCTGGCGGATCGTTTTGGCCCCGTTTACTCCGAGATGTTTATCAGGGGCTTTGCGGCCCTGGCCCCCGAACTGGAATTTCGGGTCTGGTCGGCTCTCGATGGAGAACTGCCGGAGGATCTGCACGAGTGCGATGCCTGGCTTATCACCGGCTCGCGCCACGATGCTTACAGCGATATCCCCTGGATTCAGGCGTTGCGGGCGTGGATCCGCCAGGCGCACGATGCTGACGTCAAGCTGGCTGGCATCTGCTTTGGTCATCAGGTGATCGCCCAGGCGCTGGGTGGCGAGGTGGTGAAGTCCACCAAGGGGTGGGGGCTGGGGGTGGCGGTTCACCCTATGCTGGCGGATGCGCCCTGGATGGCGCCGGCGCGGGATCAAATCCGCATTCTGGCCAGCCATCAGGATCAGGTGGCCCTGCTGCCACCGGGGGCGACCCGGCTGGCGGGCAATGATTTTTGCCCCAACTTCATGTTTTTGCAGGGGGATCACATTGTCGCCATTCAGGGGCATCCGGAGTTCTCGGTGGAGTACAACCGGGCGCTGATCGAGCGGCGCCGTGGCCTGTTGCCCGACGAGCGCTACCAGAGCAGCCTCTCCTCGCTGGAGGGAGAGGTGGATTCGGCGACCATGATGCAGTGGCTGCTGCAGTTTCTGGGGATCCTGCCGCTGCGGGCTGGCGCGGCCTGAGCCCGGTTTGTCAGCCACCCCTTCGGATGCTAGATTTTGTAGCAAAATGAAGGATCAAGCGCTGAGATGTCGGGATCGGATGGTACACTGGCCGCCCATGTGGCGGCCTGTTTGTCTGGCTTGATTGCCGTCCCGGCCTGAGCCAAACCTGTCTGAGCCAAACCAGTGTGAGAGTGTGACGCCTTGAAACTACAGCAATTGAAGTATTTGATCGCGATCCGGGACCACAACCTCAATGTGTCCGTGGCTTCCGATGCGCTTTTCACCAGTCAGCCGGGGGTCAGCAAACAGATTGGCCTGCTGGAGAGCGAGCTGGGGGTGCGGATCTTCGAGCGCCGTGGCAAGCACCTGCACCGCATCACGCCGGTGGGGGAAGAGATCATCAAGTGTGCCGAGGCAATGCTCAACATCGAGAGCAAGATCAAGGCGATCTCCCGCGAGTATCTGGACCCGACCGTGGGCACCCTCAATATTCACACCACCCACACCATCGCCCGCTACCTGCTGCCCAAGTCGGTCACCTACTTCACCAAGAAGTATCCCAAGATCTCGTTCCACCTCCATCCGGTGATGTCGGCGAGCAAGGAGCAGATCAGCAAGGGTTACTCCGATTTCTCCATCGTTGCCCACGAGATTGGCTTCGACAAGGAGCTGATCGCGCTGCCCGCCTACCTCTGGACTCTCTCGCTGGTGGTGCCACAGGATCACCCGCTGGCCAAGGTGAAGAAGCCGACCCTGGAGCAGCTCTGCCACTACCCGATCCTCAGCTACGAGAGCGGTGCCACCGGTCGTCAGGTGCAGGACGAGGTGTTTCAGGCGGCGGGCCTTACTCCGAGTTACTACATGACGGTGATGGATGCCGGGGTGATCAAGCGCTACGTGGAGCTGGGCTTTGGCATCGGCATCATCTCTTCGCTGGTCGCCAACGACACCGATGCCCCCGGGCTGGTCTCCATCAATCTGGAGCACCTGTTCAAGCCCTGTCCGGCGCAGATCTGTTTCAGCAAGAGCATCCTGCTGCAGAACTACATGTATGACTTCATCAGCTCCTTCTCGCCCCACCTCACCAAGGAGGTGATCCAGAGCGTGATGCAGCAGCCGAGTCAGGCGCGTATCGACGAACTGCTGGCCGGGGTGGAACTGCCCATCTATTGATCCCGATCGGATTCCCGATCGCTGCCGGTTGTCTCTTCTGTCAGGCTGGGCTCTACTCGGGGTTCAGCCTGTCTCTTTTGGGCTATCTCCATCGTTCGAGGTCTCTATGTCCCGCATTCTGCTGCTTGCCAATCTCAACTGTGATCATGTGCTCTCCCTCTCTGAACCGCTGGTGGCGGGGGCCCGGCTGCAATATGTGGATCAGGGGCGCAGGCTGGGCGGTGGCGCGGCCAACACCGGCATCGGGCTGGTATGGGCGGGCCACGAGGTGACCATCGCCTCCCGCATCGGGCTGGATGAGACCGGCGACTGGCTGCTGGAGCAGGCGGCAGGTTACGGGCTGGATTGCAGCCATGTGGAGCGCTTCGGCGGCGAGACCGGCGAGCTGCTGATCCTGGTGGACTCCACCGGCGAGCGCACCATACTGCGCCGCCCGCGGCGTCCCGATCTGCCCGGCGATCTGCCGCTGGAGGGGGTGGATTGCCTCTATGTGAACTATCCCGGCACTGCCATCATCAGCTACATGCGCCAGATGATCGGCAAGAGCTTCGTGGTAGCCCAGTATCCCAAAGGAGGGCAGGCGCGCCGCCCCTGCCATGTGCTGGTGGCCTCCCGCTCCGATCTCGGCGAGGTGAGCGACCCTTGGCAGCATGCCCGCCAGCTGGCGGGGGAGCAGCTCGAATGGCTGGTGCTGACCGAGGGCAAGGCGGGGGCGGTCGCTATCCATGGCGACGAGCAGATCCGGGTCGCCGCCCGGCCTGTCTCGGTGGTCGATACCACGGGGGCGGGGGATGCCTTCGCCGGTGGCCTGATCCACGGTCTGGCACGAGGCATGGCGATCAAGGATGCGTTGCAATGCGCGGTGGACTGGGGCGCGTTTGCCGTCGCCTCCGAGAGCTCCATCCCCTCGGTTGCGCTGAAAAACTGGCTGAAACAGCCTCACTGAACCACCTCTCTGCTGGCCGATTAAGGGACGGAGCGCGGGCCATATGACTGCTGGTCGAAGGGGCTTGGTGAGGGGGACTATTTGGGAGATTTACCCGCCATAAAGCGGGTAAACGCCGGGCTAACCCGGCAAGTTTGCGATCAATCAAAGAAAGTGTCGATTTATGTGCATCTTCATCGACACCCGGTTGTGCTGCTCTTAACCTGTCACTCCGCAACTCAGATTAAGAGACAGGCCCCCCCTCTGGCGCACCAATGGGCAAACAGAGGCAAACCGGTTGTCTCCTGCCTCTTAGCTCAATGTTGTCGTCCTGATTCCTGGCTTGTAGTAAGAGGCAAGTGCGACCATGCAACTGACACGATTTACCGACTACGCCCTGCGTACCCTGACCTTCCTGGCGGTTCAGCCGGGGGATCGTCTGTCGACCATTACCGAAGTGGCCGATACCTTCGGCATCTCTCGCAACCACGTGGTCAAAATTGTGCACCAGCTTGGTATCAAGGGGTACATCGAGACGGTACGTGGCAAGCACGGTGGCATCCGCCTCGGTCGCTCGGCGGTCTCCATCAATTTGCGGGATGTGGTGATGGACATGGAGCATGTGCTCTGTCCGGTCGATTGCAAGCGGGAGAACTGCCGTCTCTCCGGTGGCTGCCGCATTCAGGGCATCCTGCGCCGCGCCATGAACGCCTTCCTCGAAGTGCTGGGCGAGTACACCCTGGCCGATGCGGTGCGCGATCCCAACCGTCTCTGCCACCTGCTGGGTATCGAGCAAGAGACGATTGTGACCATGGCCTGACGGGGCGCGGGATAACGAACAAGATGTGAAAGGGGCCTGATGGCCCCTTTTGCTTTTGTACACAGGTGGTTTTTTTAGCGACTGCCCGGCTGGCGGATCAGGGTGATGGCGCCGTGCAGGCAGGCGAGGCCGCAGGCACCGCAGCCATTGCAGGCATCCATATTGACGTTGATGCCGTCGGCGGTGGCCTTGATCGCCTGTTGTGGGCAGGCATCTTCACAGAGCAGGCAGTAGAAGCCCTGTCGTGCCTGACAACTCTCCTCAATCTGCACCCGGGTCTGCACCTGTCGACCCAGTTGCAGGTCGAGGGCGCCGGTGGGACAGGCTCTTGCGCAGCTGCCGCAGTAGCTGCACTGGCCGCAGGCGAGATCGAGCACCGGCGTACCGGCGATGGGGCTCCCCTCGTACTCCTCCTGCGTGGCCGGTTTGAGCAGACCGCGCGGGCAGGCTTTGAAGCACTCGCCACAGCGGGTGCAGAGGGAGAGGTACTGGGACTCCTCGATGGCCCACGGCGGGCGCGCTTCATGGCAAACCACGGCGGGCTTGCGGGAAGCTTGCCAACCTTGTGTCAGCCAACGGAGGAAATAGTGAGTCATGCTCGCCCCTGATACCTATTAGGGGTTAATTTTATCGAAGTTTCGGCAAGCAGGCCAGAGAATAGCGGCCGTCAGGATCGCAAGCGCAGTTGCCCTTGTGTAAGCTAGGCGGGTCTTTTTACGTGGTTGAATGAAAACATATGTGGCTATTTCTCTGGCGTGCGTCCCTGCTCTATGTCTTTCCCCTGCTGATGTGGGCCTACTGCCGCATCAAGGATATCGAGTTCGCCGAGCTCGATACTGGCGTCAACACCCACAAGTGGGTGGTGCTGGCCGCCTATCTTATCTACGTGGTGATCTGGATTCTGGTTAACCGTTATCTCGAACTGTTCCTGCGTCAGCGGAGCCGTAAATGATCGACCCCGGGCTCTGGGGGATCTTGCTGCCCGCCGCTGTGCTGGCCCTCGGGCTTGGCTGGCTGATCGGGCGGCGGGCCGCCACGGCGCAGGCTCAGGAGCTGATGCTGGCGCAGGAGCGCCATCAAGCGTTGCAGGATCGCTTCGACGAGTTGCAGGATGAGCGGATGCAGGGCCAGCAGAAGCTGGATCAGCAGCAGACCCTGCTGATCAAGCTCACCGCCCGCCTCAAGGATGCGGAAGCGACCCTGCGCAGCGAACGGCTGGCCGCCGCCGAGAAGCTACAACTGCAACAGGAGGCAGAGCAGCGCCTCAGTCAGCAGTTCGAGAACCTCGCCAACCGGATTTTCGAGCAAAACTCCGGCAACTTCCGCGAATTGAACCAGAACAGCCTCGATCTGTTGCTCACACCGCTCAAGGAGCAGCTGGAGGGCTTCCGCCGTCAGGTGGGGGAGACCCACGCGCAGGAGACGGCCCAGCGCCACAGCCTCAAGTTCGAGCTGGAGCGCCTCGCCGAGCTCAACGCCCGCATGACCGAAGAGGCGGCCGCCCTGACCCGCGCCCTCAAGGGTGACAGCAAGCAGCAGGGCAACTGGGGTGAAGTGGTGCTGGCTCGGATCCTCAGCGAATGTGGCCTGCGCGAGGGGCACGAGTACCACACCCAGGTCAATATCGAGGTGGAGAAGGGCAAGCGCTACCAGCCCGACGTGATCGTCCATCTGCCACAAGAGAAAGACATCATCATCGACGCCAAGGTGTCGCTGACCGCCTACGAGCGCTGGTACAACGCCGATGACGAGCTGGAGAAGGCGGTGGCGCTGAAGGAGCACGTCGCCTCGGTGCGCAACCATATCCGCGAGCTGGGTCGCAAGGATTACCAGCAGTTGCCCGGGGTGCGCACCCTCGATTATGTGCTGATGTTCGTGGCGGTAGAGCCTGCCTTCCTCACCGCCATGGAGGCCGATCCCTCGCTGGTGCGTTACGGTCTCGACAACAACATTCTGCTGGTGAGCCCCACCAACCTGATGGTGGCGCTGCGCACCATCGAGAACCTGTGGCGTTACGAGCGGCAGAACCAGAATGCCCGCCAGATTGCCGAGCGGGCCGGTCGTCTCTACGAGAAGTTGCGGCTGTTTGTGGAGGAGATGCAGCAGATGGGCGGCAGCCTGCACAAGGCGCAGGAGAGTTACGACAAGGCGATGGGGCGACTGGTCAACGGTCGTGGCAACCTGATTGCGCAGGTCGAGCGTTTCCGCGAGCTGGGGGTGGAGGTGACCAAGAGTCTGCCCGAACCGCTGGTGGAGCGCGCGCTGGAGCGCGACAAGGAGCGGGAGTAGTTTCCCCTGCTCTGCCATCAGCAAAAGGCCCAAACACGGTTTGGGCCTTTTGCTATCTGTCAGTTGGCCCAGTGCTTACCCATCATCAGAAATCCGCAAAGCAAACGGCCCACCGTAGTGGGCCGCTGTTTTTTTGCAGTGCCGGTGTTAATCAGCGGCTGGCAGCGCGGGCGCTCAGCTCGGCTTTCTCGCTATCGCTCAGGAAGGCCAGGATCAGGCCGTTCTGCTGGGCGGTGCGGATTTCGCTGGCGGTCATGCCAGCGGCCGGAGCGGCCACTTCATATTCGTGGGGCAGGTCGATCCCTTCCACCGCCGGATCGTCGGTGTTGAGGCAGGCCAGCACGCCGGCGGCCAGGAACTGGCGGATCGGGTGTTCGGTCAGGCTCGCTACCGTGGTGGTCTGAACGTTGGAGGTGAGGCAGGATTCGATGCCGATGCGGTGTTCGGCCAGATAGGCCATCAGAGCCGGATCCTGAATCGCTTTGACGCCGTGGCCGATACGCTCGGCGCCCAGTTCGCGAATGGCCTGCCACATGCTCTCGGGGCCGGCGGCTTCACCGGCGTGCACCGTGACGCGCAGGCCTGCATCGCGCACCTTGCGGAAGTGGTCGGTAAAGAGGGTACCCGGGAAGCCCAGCTCGTCACCGGCCAGATCGATGGCGACCAGCTTGTCGCGGTGGGCCAGACAGGCGGCCAGCTCCTGATTGCACTGCTCGGTGCCGAAGGTGCGGCTCATGATGCCGATCAGATTGGTCTTGATGCCGAAGTCGCGGCTGCCAGCGGCCACGCCGTCGATGATGGCTTCCACTACGCCCTGCGGGTGCAGCTTGTGGGCCATCGCCATGTAGGCCGGGCTGAAACGCAGCTCGGCATAGTCGATACCGGCGCGCAGCAGATCTTCCACGTTTTCATAAGCAACTCGGCGGCAGGCGTCATAGTCGGCCAGCACGGCCACCCCCCAATCCAGCTTCTTCAGGAAGGCGACCAGACTCGGTTCGTTCTCGACGATCTGCACGTGGGGGCGCAGCGCTTCCAGCTCGAAGGCGGGCAGCTGGATATTGTGTTGGCGACCCAGCTCGAGGATGGTTTGCGGGCGGATGTTGCCGTCCAGATGGCGGTGCAGGTCGGTCAGGGGGAGAGATCTGTCAATCATGGTTGGCGCCCTCGTCGAGTCAGGTTTGAAAGCCTGCCATTCTAGGCGGGGCTTTCAAAAAAGATACCCCGTTTATGGTTAAACGGGGTTCTGGCGGGCGGTGATTTGTCAGGGCGTGATGGGAATCGTTTTTCCCCGGGACTCAGGAGAGATCGAGTTCCTTCAGCTTTCGGGTCAGGGTGTTGCGGCCCCAGCCAAGCAGGCGCGCCGCTTCCTGTTTGTGGCCGTGGGTGTGCTCCAGCGCCGTCTCCAGCATGATCCGCTCGAACTGGGGCATGGCATCGGCCAGGATATCGATCTCGCCCAGCGCCAACTTGCTGGCCACCCACTCCTGCAACTGCTGCTGCCAGCAGCCGGGCATCGCCGGTTGACCGGGTTCGGCACTGTTGGTGATGGGGGTGAGCAGCTCGGCAGGTAGATCGCCGACCAGCACCTCCTGCCCCGAGGCCATCACGGTGAGCCAGCGGCAGACGTTCTCCAGCTGGCGCACGTTGCCCGGCCAGGGCAGGCGGCTGATATAGGTCTGGGTATCGGGGTGCAGGCTTTTGGCCTCGACGTTCAGCTCCTTGGCGGCGCGCAGCAGGAAGTGGCGGGCCAGCTGGGGGATATCCTCACGGCGCTCCTTGAGGGCGGGGATGTGGATGCGGATGACGTTGAGGCGGTGGAACAGATCCTCGCGAAACTCGCCATCGGCCACTCTTTTCTCCAGATTCTGGTGGGTCGCGGCGATGATCCGCACATCCACCTGCACCGGCTGGTGGCCGCCGACCCGGTAGAACTGGCCGTCGGCCAGCACCCGCAGCAGCCGGGTCTGCACATCCAGCGGCATGTCGCCGATCTCGTCGAGAAACAGGGTGCCGCCGTCGGCCTGTTCGAAGCGGCCGTGGCGGATGTTGTTGGCGCCGGTGAAGGCCCCCTTCTCGTGACCGAACAGCTCGGATTCGATGAGATCTTTCGGGATGGCCGCCATGTTGAGGGCGATGAAGTTCTTGTGGGCGCGCGGGCTGTGCTTGTGCAGCGCATGGGCGACCAGCTCCTTGCCGGTACCGCTCTGACCGTTGATCAGCACCGAGATGCTGGAGCGCGACAGGCGGCCGATGGCGCGGAACACCTCCTGCATTGCCGGTGCCTCACCGATGATTTCGGGAGTGGCGGTGGCCTCTTGCTGGCGAGACTTGCGCTTGGTGCGCTGCTCCTTGAGGTGGTTCTCGGCGCGGCGCACCAGGGTCACCGCCTCATCGATGTCGAACGGCTTGGGCAGGTACTCGAAGGCGCCGCGCTGGTAGGCGTTGACCGCGCTGTCGAGATCCGAGTGGGCGGTCATGATGATGATGGGCAGATCGGCCTGACGGCGGTGGATCTGTTCCAGCAGGCTCAGACCGTCGATGCCGGGCATCCGGATATCGGAGAGGATCACATCGGGCGAGCGCAGCTCAAGGGCGTGCAGCAGCGCTTCGCCATCGGCAAAGCTCTCGCAGTTGAAGCCTTCGCTGCCGAGAGTGCGCTCCAGCACCCAGCGGATAGAACTGTCGTCATCGACGATCCACACTTTGGCGGTCATGGGGTTCCCTTACTTGCGAAGCGGTAGAAAAATGGTGAATTCGGTGTGACCTGGCCAGCTGATGCAGTCAATCCGTCCCTTGTGCTGGTCGATCAGGTTCTGGGCGATGGAGAGGCCGAGCCCGGTTCCCCCCTCCTTGCCGGTGATCATCGGGTAGAACAGAGTGTCGCGAATTGCATCGGGAATGCCGGGGCCGTTGTCGATGATCTTGATCTCCGCTGCCAGCCGGTAACGCTGGCCGTGGATGGTGATCTGGAACGCGGTGCGGGTCTTGATGCGGATAAGCCCGGTCTGGTCGCCCAGTGCTTCGGCGGCATTGCGCACTATGTTGAGAAACGCCTGCTGCAGCTGATCCGGCTCCATCTCGAATTCGGGGATGCTGGGATCGTAATCCCGTTCGATGCGAACAGAGGGAGGGAGTTCGAGCTCCACCAGTCGGCGTACCTGCTCCAGCACCGAATGGACATTGTGCATCTGGTGACGGCCGGGGCGCTGGGGGCCGAGCAGCCGATCGACCAGTACCCGCAGCCGATCGGCCTGTTCGATGATGATGCCGGTATATTCGCGCAGGGCCGGGTCCGGCAGCTCTTTTTGCAGCAGCTGGGCCGCGCCGCGCAGGCCGCCGAGGGGATTCTTGATTTCGTGGGCCAGCCCGCGCACCAGCTCCTTGGCCGCCAGCTGCTGGGCATGTTGCTGCTGCTCCTGACTGATTTTCTTCTGCTGGTCGATCTTGCGCAGCTCCACCACCAGCAGACGCTGTTCGTGGTCGGCCATCGGGGTGGCGCTCAGCTCCACCAGTCGCGGTTCTCCCTCTACCACCAGAGTCACTTCGCTGTCGGTAAAGCCTTGCCCTGACACGAGGCACTGCTTGAGCCGCTGCAAATCGAGGGAGATATGTTCCAGCAGATGGGGAAGTTCAATGCCGATCAGCCGTCGTTCACTGAGGGAGAGCAGCTGTTCAGCCGCCGGGTTGACGAACTGGATGCAGAGCCGCTCATCCATCAGGATCACGGCGGTCAGCAAATTATCCAAGAGTGTTTTGGCGTTGTCCGAGCGGGTTGGCACAGGTTTCTCCCTAAAACGGTGCTACACACCTGTTATGCACCGATATGGTGCATAGAGTTTACCCGCATCGGTGCGCTATATCACCCCTAGTCGGCTTTGGGGGTGGGTTTGGGAGCCGGCGTCACGCTCGCTCTATGCAGGTAAAAGGTGACTGCACTGGATTTAGCAAGGATCGTACCGTCTTTGGCGAGCAGCTCGAGCTGAGCCTCGTGGGCGCCGCGATCGACGTTCTCGACGCGGATCGACAGGCTGTTGTTGACGATGGGGGCAGCCTTGCCATCCAGGATCAGGCGCACATCATACTGGGTCGGTGGTTTCGGACTGATATTGCCCTGAAAGACGATGTTGCCGGTGTTGTCGCGCAGGGTGCTGCCCTGTTCCGGGGAGAGCAGTTCGATGGCCAGCTTGGCTGCTTCTTTTTCCTTCTTGGCATCGGCGCCGGTCAGGCTGTTGAAGTTGTCCACCTGCACCGATTTGGGCGTGCTGCTGCCCAGCAGCGGGGCAACCCGCAGATCGACCTCTTTGGCACTCTTGTTTGGCGGTGGTGCATCCGTGTAGTGGGTGATGCCATTGCCATCGACCCAGGAGTAGACCTTGGCCGCATCCACCCCGAACGAGGTCAGTAACAGCAGGGCGAGCACCCCTAAAACATGCTTGTTGTTCATCCATCTCTCCTTGACGGTCATTTTCTTAATCCTATCAGAGAAAAAACCCGCCAGATGGCGGGTTTTGTCACGATTAAGCAAGCTGGCCGGATTTAAATGGGCAGCCTGTTCTGGCTTAGACGGAGTAGTACAGTTCGAACTCCAGCGGGTGCGGGGTCATGCGCACACGGTCAACATCCTGCTGTTTCAGTTCCAGGTAGGAGTTGATGAAGTCATCGCTGAACACGCCACCACGGGTCAGGAACTCGCGATCGCTATCCAGAGCAGCCAGCGCTTCGTCCAGAGAACCGGCAACGGTCGGCACTTCTGCGGCTTCTTCCGGCGGCAGGTCATACAAGTTCTTATCCATGGCATCGCCCGGATGGATCTTGTTGATGATACCGTCCAGACCGGCCATCAGCTGAGCTGCAAAGGCCAGGTACGGGTTGGCAGCCGGATCCGGGAAGCGCACTTCGATACGACGGGCTTTCGGGCTCGGTACTACCGGGATACGGATGGAAGCAGAGCGGTTGCGGGCAGAGTAGGCCAGCATGACCGGTGCTTCATAACCCGGAACCAGACGCTTGTAGGAGTTGGTGGTCGGGTTGGCGAAGGCGTTGATGGCCTTGGCGTGCTTGATGATACCGCCGATGTAGTGCAGAGCCATCTCGGACAGGCCGCCGTACAGGTCGCCAGCGAACAGGTTGACGCCGTTCTTGGCCAGAGACTGGTGGCAGTGCATGCCGGAGCCGTTGTCACCGAACATGGGTTTCGGCATGAAGGTGACGGTCTTGTTGTAGGCGTGGGCCACGTTGTGGATCACGTACTTCAGTACCTGCACTTCGTCAGCTTTCAGCGTAAGCGTGTTAAAGCGGGTGGCGATCTCGTTCTGACCGGCAGTGGCTACTTCGTGGTGGTGAGCTTCAACGACCTGGCCCATCTCTTCCAGCACCAGACACATGGCGGCGCGGATATCCTGGGAGGAGTCGACCGGTGCAACCGGGAAGTAACCGCCTTTCACGAACGGACGGTGACCCTTGTTGCCATGCTCATAGGCCGTACCGGAGTTCCATGCGGCTTCTTCAGATTCGATTTTCACGAAGCTGTGGCCCATGGTGTTGGAGAAAGTGATGTTGTCGAACATGAAGAATTCCGGCTCCGGCCCGAACAGCACGGTGTCAGCGATGCCGCTGGACTTCAGGAAATCTTCTGCACGCTTGGCAATGGAGCGCGGATCGCGGTCGTAGCCCTGCATGGTGGCCGGTTCCAGCACGTCACAAACGATGTTCAGCGTGGTCTCTTCGGTGAACGGGTCCAGCTTGGCGGAGGCTGCGTCCGGCATCAGTACCATGTCGGATTCGTTGATGCCTTTCCAGCCGCCGATGGAGGAGCCATCGAACATCTTGCCGTCTTCGAAGAAATCTTCATCAACCTGGTGAGCAGGGATGGATACATGCTGCTCTTTACCCTTGGTGTCGGTAAAGCGCAGATCAACAAACTTGACTTCGTGTTCCTGGATCAGGGCCAATACGTTCTGGGCTGACATGCTAAGTAACCTCCGGTGTTAAAACTCTCTGGGTGAATGCGTCGTCACATTCACATAAGCCAGTATCGTGCCAAGTTTGTGATAGCTTGATTTCAGGGCAATCCCGCTGATGAGGCTCCCCAAAATCAGGCGTTCTCGACTCGTGTTGCATCAATTTAGTGCAGTGGTGGATCGTTTTGGTGCGCTGTAATGGTGCGCAAAATACGGCCACCGCCCATCTAAGCAGGGTTTGTCAGGGAGGTCTATGATCCAGATCCGTTGTTGTGCGCGAATGAACTGCAATTCTGCTAGGCAGATCACAAAGGCGAGAGTACAATTAGCGCCCAATTTTACCCGGTGATTTGAGGCGAGAATGTTAGAGAATTTACGCAATATTGCGATTATTGCGCACGTTGACCACGGCAAAACGACTCTGGTTGATAAGCTGCTGCAGCAATCCGGTACTCTGGATCGCACCAGCGAAGGTCAGGAACGGATCATGGACTCCAATGATCTGGAACGGGAACGTGGCATCACCATTCTCGCCAAGAACACTGCGATCCGCTGGAACGACTACCGCATCAACATCGTTGATACCCCGGGTCACGCCGACTTCGGTGGTGAAGTTGAGCGCGTACTGTCCATGGTTGACTCCGTGCTGCTGCTGGTTGACGCCGTAGATGGCCCGATGCCGCAAACCCGTTTCGTGACCCAGAAAGCGTTCGCTCAGGGTCTGAAGCCGATCGTGGTCATCAACAAGATTGACCGTCCGGGTGCTCGTCCTGACTGGGTAATGGATCAGGTATTCGACCTGTTCGACAACCTGGGCGCGACTGACGAACAGCTGGATTTCAAAGTTGTTTACGCCTCTGCACTGAACGGTTGGGCCACCATGGATCAGGACGTCGAGTCCGAGAACATGGAGCCGCTGTTCCAGGCTATCGTTGACAACGTAGAAGCCCCGGCGGCGGATGCCGACGGTGGTTTCCAGATGCAGATTTCCCAGCTGGATTACAACTCCTACGTCGGCGTTATCGGTATCGGCCGTATCACCCGTGGTCGCGTCAAGACCAACCAGCAAGTCACCATCGTTGGTGCTGACGGCAAAACCCGTAACGGTAAAGTCGGCCAGGTGCTGGGTTACCTGGGCCTGTCCCGTACTGAAGTTACCGACGCGCAAGCGGGTGACATCATCGCCATCACCGGTCTGGGCGAGCTGAAAATCTCCGACACCATCTGTGACAACGGTGCTGTTGAAGCCCTGCCGCCGCTCTCCGTTGACGAGCCGACCGTGAACATGACCTTCCAGGTCAACACCTCACCGTTCGCCGGTAAAGAAGGCAAGTTCGTGACCTCCCGTAACATTCTGGAGCGTCTGAACCAGGAGCTGGTCCACAACGTGGCCCTGCGCGTGGAAGAGACTGATGATCCGGACAAATTCCGCGTATCCGGTCGTGGTGAGCTGCACCTCTCCATCCTGATCGAAAACATGCGTCGCGAAGGTTACGAACTGGCTGTGTCTCGTCCGGAAGTAATCCTGCGTACCGTTGACGGCGTTCTGCAAGAACCGTTCGAAACGGTAACTGTGGACGTTGAAGAAGCGCACCAGGGTTCCGTGATGGAGCAACTGGGTCTGCGTAAAGGCGAAATGACCAACATGACGCCGGATGGCAAGGGTCGTGTCCGTCTTGACTTCATGATCCCGAGCCGTGGTCTGATCGGCTTCCAGACCGAGTTCATGACCATGACCTCCGGTACCGGTCTGCTGTACCACACCTTCGACCATTACGGTCCGCACAAGGGTGGCAGCATCGGCGAGCGTCAGAACGGCGTGCTGATCTCCAACGCAACCGGTAAGGCTCTGACTTACGCCCTGTTCGGTCTGCAAGACCGCGGTCGTCTGTTCATCGGTCACGCGACCGAAGTGTACGAAGGCCAGGTGATCGGTATTCACTCCCGTTCCAACGACCTGACTGTTAACTGCCTGAAGGGCAAACAGCTGACCAACATGCGTGCCTCCGGTACCGACGAAGCCCAAGTGCTGACTCCGCCGATCCGCATGACTCTGGAACAGGCTCTCGAGTTCATCGACAACGACGAACTGGTAGAAGTGACTCCGAAGAACATCCGTATCCGCAAGAAATTGCTGACCGAGATGGACCGCAAGCGCTCCGGCCGTGGTTAATGCCATGAGCTGAGTCTCGGCAGCCCTCGCGGCTGCTGACGGTTCACTGATAAACGGACCCAAACCTCTGGTTTGGGTCCGTTTTTTTATGCGTGTGATCCGCTCTGGTCATCCTGGTGAGGTCGTTCAGGTCATCAGCAATGGATGATGAGCGGGCTGATAAGCGGTGAGCTAAGTCGTGGGGATGTTTGAGATAAAAAAGCCGCAGCGGGTGAACGCTGCGGCTTTTTGCTGACATGCCGTAAGGGGTTACTGGCGCCAGAAGGAGGGGAAGAAGAGCACGGCGACCGTCAGGATCTCCAGCCGTCCCAGCAGCATGCCAAACGACAACAGCCACTTGGCTGATTCCGGCAGGCTGGCAAAGTTGGTGCTGGGGCCAACCACAGGGCCCATGCCAGGGCCGACGTTGGCGACGGCGGTGATGGAGCTGGAGATGGAGGTGAGGGGGTCGAGTCCGATGGCGGCCAGCAGCGCGGCGATCACCAGAATGATAGCAAAGTAGGCCAGCACGAAGGAGATCATCGAGCGGATGATGGCGTCATTGACCGTCCGGCCGTTGTATTTCTGCGGGAATACGGCGGAGGGGTGCATCAGCTGGCGCATCTGCTTTCTGAACAGGGCAAACGCCACCTGCACCCGGAAGATCTTCAGACCACCCGCAGTGGAGCCTGAGCAGGCACCGAGTGCCAGCAGCACGATGAAGACGATGCTGGCGAGCGGGCCCCAGGTGCCGAAGTCACCGAGACCGAAGCCGGTGGTGGTGAGTACCGAGACGATGTTGAAGCAGCTGATGCGCAGGGCATCCATAAAGCTGAACAGATCCCGCTGCCACAGATAGAGGGTCATGATGGCGGTGACCCACACCACCAGCCAGAAGAAGCCGCGCACCTGGGCATCCTTGAACAGGCTGTAGTCCCTGTGGTTGAGGCTCTGCACATAGAGCAGGAAGGGCAGGCCGCCGAGGAACATGAACAGGGTGCCAATCCAGTGTGCCGAGTTGGAGAAGTGGGACATGGATTGATCGGAGGTGGAGTAGCCGCCGGTACTGAGGGTGGTCATGGCGTGGTTGATCGCCTCGAACATGTTCATGCCGCTGGCCCAGTAGGCCATGAAGCAGAGCATGGAGAGCACCAGATAGACCACAACGATGTTGTTGGCCACCGTCTTGGCCCGCGGCGCGCTTTTGTCTGACCAGTCCGAGCTCTCGGTCTGGAACAGCTTCATACCGCCGACGTTGAGGTAGGGCAGTACGGCAACCGCCATCACGATAAAGCCGACCCCGCCCAGCCACTGCAGGATGGATCGCCACAACAGGATGCTGTGAGCCATGTTGTCGAGGCCGGAGAGCACGGTGGAGCCCGTGGTGGTCACTCCCGACATGGTCTCGAAGTAGGCGTCGGTAAAGTTGATGTGGGTGATGAAGACAAAGGGCAGCGCGCCGAAGGCACAGGCCACCACCCAGACCGAGGTGGTGAGCAGGAACATCTCCCGCACCCCCAGATGAAACTCCGCCTTGCGGCCGTAGTGGAGGCAGAGCAGGGCGGCGCCGTGGGTGATCAGCACGGACTTGAGAAACTCGACAAATCCCTCTGACCCGGTGAGCAGTGCCAGCAAGGTGGGCAGCCACATGAAGAGCGCCAGCTTGGAGAGCACCAGCCCCAGGGTGAAGATAATGGGACGCAGCTTGATCATGTTCGATAACCTGGTCGTTGATTAACAAAAGACCCGGACCATCCCCTTGGAGGAGCTGAGCCGGGTCTGGTTTGACAGCCTGTGCGCATGAAGACGTTACAGGAAGAAGGGGCTTGGCTGGAACAGCCGCTCCACTTCCGGGATGTACTTCTTGTCCACCAGGAACATGACCACGTGGTCATCCTGCTGGATCTTGGTGCGATCGTGGGCGATAAGCACCTCATCCCCGCGTACCACGGCACCGATGGTGGTGCCCGGCGGCAGCTTGAGTTCGCCCACCGTCTTGCCGACCACCTTGGAGGTGTTCTCGTCGCCGTGGGCGATCGCCTCGATCGCCTCGGCCGCACCGCGGCGCAGGCTGTAGACGTTGGCGATATCGGCCCGGCGCACGTGGGTCAACAGGGCCGAGATGGTGGCCTGCTGCGGCGAGATGGCGATATCGATGGAGCCACCCTGCACCAGATCCACGTAGGCGCCGCGCTGGATCAGCACCATGGTCTTCTTGGCGCCCATCTTCTTGGCGAGCAGCGCCGACATGATGTTGGCCTCGTCCTCGTTGGTCACGGCGATGAAGACGTCGATCTGATCGATGTGCTCCTCGGCCAGCAGCTCCTGATCCGCCGCATCGCCGCAGAAGACGATGGTGTTCTCCAGCAGTTCGGAGAGCTGCTCCGCCCGCTTCTGGTTGCGCTCGATAAGCTTGACGCTGTAACGCTTCTCCAGCTGGCGGGCGAGGCCAGCGCCGATGTTGCCGCCCCCGACGATCATGATGCGGCGGTAGGGGCTCTCGAGGCGCTGCAGCTCAGACATCACGGCGCGGATATGGCCCGCGGCGGCAACGAAGAAGACCTCGTCATCCGCTTCGATGATGGTGGTGCCTTGCGGACGGATCGGGCGGCCCTGACGGAAGATGGCCGCTACCCGAGTTTCGATGTTGGGCATGTGCTCGCGCAGGGTGGAGAGGGCATTGCCCACCAGCGGGCCACCGTAGTAGGCCTTTACCGCCACCAGACCGACGCGACCACCTGCAAAATCAACTACCTGCAGGGCGCCCGGATACTCGATCAGGCGACGCACATAATCGGTCACCAGCTGTTCCGGCGCGATCAGGTGATCCACCGGCACCGATTCCGGCAGGAACAGACGATCCCGCTCGGTCAGATAGGCGGGCGAGCGGATCCGCGCCACCTTGTTCGGGGTGTTGAACAGGGAGTAGGCGACCTGACAGGCGATCATGTTGGTCTCGTCACTGTTGGTGACGGCAACCAGCATGTCAGCATCCTGGGCCCCCGCTTCGCGCAGCACTCTGGGGTGGGCGCCGTGACCGTTGACCACCCGCAGGTCAAACTTGTCCTGAAGCTCGCGCAGCCGTTCGCTGTCGGTATCGACGATGGTGATGTCGTTGTTCTCCCCGGCCAGGTTCTCAGCCAGGGTGCCGCCGACCTGGCCGGCTCCCAAAATGATGATTTTCATAGGGAACGTCTACTCACGTTGATGCAGTAAAGGGGCGTGCCGTCAGCATGGCGGCCACCCCGGAAGAAGCTGGCCAGACTCACAGCTTGAACAGTTTGGCGTAGTAGAAGCCATCCATCTCGGCTTCACCCGGCAGGAACTGGCGACCCGGGCAGTCCGGGGTGTCCTGTTCGTGCAACGGCACCAATTTGGCATCTTTGGTCGCCGCAAGGAAGGCGCGGATCTGTTCGCGGTTCTCTTCCGGCAATACGGAGCAGGTGGCGTAGAGCAGGGTGCCGCCGCTCTTCAGCTTGCCCCAGAGGGCATTGAGAATGCGGCGCTGCAGCTCGGCCAGCTCGCGAATGTCCTGATCACGGCGCAGCCACTTGATGTCGGGGTGGCGGCGGATCACGCCGGTGGCGGAGCAGGGGGCATCCAGCAGAATGCGATCGAACTGACCCTCCGGCCACCACTGTTCCGGTGCCGCGGCATCGCCGTGGATCACCTTGGCGGTCAGGCCGATGCGGTCCAGGTTCTCCTGCACCCGCTTGAGGCGGTTTTCGTCGGCATCGACGGCAACCACGCCAGCCAGCTTGGGTTGACGCTCCAGCAGATGGGCGGTCTTACCGCCAGGGGCTGCGCAGGCATCCAGCACCCACTCACCCGGTTGCGGGTCGAGCAGTGCCGCAGCCTGTTGTGCTGCACCATCCTGTACCGAGCAGTCACCGACCTCGAAGCCGGGCAGCTTGGTCACGTCGCAAGGGCGCTCCAGCAGGATGCAATCCTCGCCCTCTTCACCGGCCACGGCATTGATGCCGACGTCGGCCATGCGGGCCAGCATGGCATCGCGGCTCTGGCGCTGGCTATTGTTGCGGATCCACATGGGGGGGCGCTGGTTGTTCGCCTCCATGATGAATTCCCACTCATCGTGATAGGCCTGACGCAGCCGTTTGGTGAGCCACTCCGGATGACCGAGGCGAATGCTGGGGACTCGGTCGATGCGCAGCAGAATGACTTCGGCGCTGCGCTGGAAGTTGCGCAGTACGCCGTTGATGAGGCCACGCAGGGAGGTGCCCTTGAGCAGTTTGACGGCGTTGACGGTCTCCGCCACCGCGGCGTGAGCCGGAATGCGGGTGTAGATGAGCTGATAGAGACCGACCAGGATGAGGTAGTGGAAAATGCGGCTCTTGTTCTTGAGCGGCTTGTCCATCATCTCGTTGACTGCCGCATCGAGGCGGGGCAGCCAGCGCAGGGTGCCGTAGCAGAGTTCTTGCAGGAGAGCGCGATCGCGAGGCGCGACCTTCTCCTGGGCAGCAGGCAGAACAGCAGAGAGGGATTGACCCTGATCCAGCACCTGTTGAATAACGAGAGCGGCCTGTGCACGTGTTTTCATAGAGTTACCTTAGATGCGCAAGTCGGGGCCTGGGCCCCGCTTGTGTCAATTCAATCCAGTTCAATTCAATTGCGTGCCGGGTTCAAACCAGTCGCGGCGAGAGTTGAGCAGATCCGAAACGGACATGGCCTTCTTGCCGGGCGGTTGCAGGGTCAGCAGGCGCAGTACCCCTTTGCCGGTGGCGATGTCGATCCCCTGTTTGTCGGCCTTGAGCAGGGTGCCGGCGGGTTGGCCGTGGTCACTGTCCAGCACTGCTGCTTGCCACACCTTGATCGTTTGGCCGGCGACTTCAAACCAGCTGATTGGCCAGGGGTTGAACGAACGGATGCAGCGTTCGATGGCAACAGCCTCCATCGACCAGTCGATGCGGGCCTCTTCCTTGGAGAGCTTTTCGGCGTAGTTTGCCTGCGCATCATCTTGCGCCTCGGCAGCGGTTTCACCGGCGGCCATGGCATTGATGGTGTCGACCAGCGCCTGCGGGCCCAGCTCGGCCAGCTTGTCATAGAGGCTGGCGGAGGTGTCATCGGCGGCTATGGGGCAGCTCACCTTGCGGATCATGGCGCCGGTATCCAGCCCCACATCCATCTGCATGATGGTGACGCCGGTTTCGTTATCGCCCGCCCAGATGGCACGCTGGATCGGTGCCGCGCCGCGCCAGCGGGGCAGCAGGGAGCCATGGACGTTGATACAGCCCAGACGCGGGGTATCGAGCACCACCTTGGGCAGGATCAGGCCATAGGCCACGACGACCATCAGGTCGGCACCCAGAGCAGCCAGTTCGGCTTGCGCCTCTTCTTTGCGCAGGGATGCGGGCTGGTAAACCGGCAGATTGTGGGTCAGGGCCAGCTCTTTGACCGGGCTGGCAGTGAGCTTCTGACCACGACCGGCGGGCTTGTCCGGCTGGGTATAAACGGCAACGACCTCGTGGTCGGAAGACAACAACGCCGCCAGGTGACGGGCGGCGAAGTCGGGAGTACCGGCAAAAATCAGTTTCAGCTTATTCAATGGGGCAGATCCTCAGAGGACTTTGCGATCTTCACGGGCCATCTTTTCCAGCTTCTGGCGAATGCGCTGGCGCTTGAGCGGGGACAGGTAATCCACGAACAACTTGCCGACCAGATGATCCATCTCATGCTGGATGCAGATGGCGAGCAGATCGTCGGCTTCCAGCTCGAACGGCTTGCCGTTGCGATCCAGCGCGCGGATTTTGACCTGTTCGGCGCGCGGCACCAGAGCACGACTGCCGGGCACGGAGAGGCAACCCTCTTCGATGCCGGTGCTGCCGCACTGCTCGATGATCTCCGGATTGATCAATACCAGAGGATCTTCACGGTTTTCAGAGACATCGATCACTATGATGCGTTGATGAACGTCGACCTGAGTTGCGGCCAGGCCAATGCCTTCCTCCGCATACATAGTTTCGAACATATCATCTACAATCTGTTGTAACTCGGGTGTAAAGGTCTCGACAGGGGCTGCGACAGTGCGCAGGCGTTCATCGGGAAAACGCAATACATCTAGAATGGCCATAGTTTTTTCTTTAGTTTCGTATAAATGCAGTCAATATTGGCGTAATTCTAGTCATTTACGCCGACAAAAAACAGCAACACTTTGCGTGCAGAAGTAACAGGGAGTGTTATGTATCTGAAGCAAACCATCCTCGCCTGCCTGCTGGTGACCGTGAGCCACTCCGCTCTGGCCGACCAGCTGAGGCTAAAAGCGGGCTATCCCGAAAGCTATGTGGTGCAAAAAGGCGACACCCTGTGGGATATCTCCGGCAAGTATCTCTCCGAGCCCTGGCTGTGGCCCCGGCTCTGGAACATCAATCCGCAGATTGCCAATCCTCACTGGATCTACCCCGGTGATGTGCTGCACCTGAGCTGGGTCAATGGTGAACCCCGGCTCGGCAAGGCGATGCAGGGGGGCAAGCAAGTTATCCGTCTCGGTCCGAAAACCCGTTACGAGAACAAGGCCAACCCCATTCCGACCCTGCCCATCAGCGAGATCGGCCCCTTCTTGCAAACCGACCATATTCTGGCAGACAGCCAGCAGCAGAAAACCCTGCCTTATCTGCTGGGCTCGGACCAGAAACATATCGGCATGCTGGAGGGGGACACCCTCTATGTTCAGGGCTCCCTGACGCCTGGCCAGATGTATGGCATCTATCACCCGGGGGTGGTCTACAAAGATCGTGAAACCGGTGAACAACTTGGCCAGGAGGCCATCTTTGCCGGTGTGGTACGGGCTGTGGCGCGTCTTGATGGTGACCGGACCGAAGTGACGCTGACTCATAATCAGCGGGAGGTGCTGCAGGGCGACAAGGTGATGCCGCTGCCCGCTCAGGAGAACATGCCCGCCGTCTTCACGCCGAAGGCTGCACCCGCTATCACGCCGGGTTATATCATCGACTTGCCGAACAAGACCCGGGGCGGTGGCAAGTTTGATGTGGTGCTGATCAATCGGGGTGGTCGTGATCAACTGGTCGCCGGGGATGTGCTGGATGTCAGGCGGCCCGGTGCTGCCTTGGTGACCAAAAATGGCGATGTGCAGTACAAGGAACTCTCATCGGTCTACAACAAGGTGTTTTACAGCAGCAACAAGAAGACACCACTGCCTTCCGAAGCGATTGCCCGCGTCATGTTGTTCAAGGTGTATGACAAGGTGAGTTACGGCCTCATCATGCAGAGTAACGACATGGTGAGTTCGGGTTATCAGGTCACTCACTTCTGACGTGAGCTACCCCGACGAGCGTCTGGCGCTCTGGTTAACCCTTGATGCGGTTACCGGTATCGGTCCGGTGACCGCAACCCGCCTGCTGGAGCTGGTTGGGGGAAGCATTGATGCCCTGTTCCAGTGCGATGAAGCGCAACTGCATGGCATGGGGCTATCGTCAGAGCAGATCAAGCAACTGCGTTGGCCCTCGCCGATTGTTGAGCAGAGCCTGGCTTGGGCCGCTTTGCCTGGCAACGTCCTTATTCCGCAAGATCACCCGGTTTACCCCTCTTTGCTGCGGGAGATCCCCGCAGCCCCCTTGTTGCTCTACTGTCGCGGCGATCTCGCCGCCTTGTCCTTGCCTCAGCTGGCGATGGTGGGGACGCGCCATCCCACCTACGCAGGCAAGGATAATGCGTCCCGCCTCTGTAGCGAGTTGGTTGGGTGCGGGTTGGCCATTACCTCGGGCCTTGCGCTAGGTATCGATGGTATTTGCCATCAGCAGGCACTGGCTGCTGGCGGTATCACCCTCGCAGTGCTGGGCTCGGGTCTTGATAGCCTCTATCCCAAACGTCATCAGGGGCTGGCTGGCCAGATTCTGGAGAATGGTGGTTTGCTTATCTCCGAGCTGGCGCCTGACAAAGGGCCGTTAGCTGAACATTTTCCGCGTCGCAACCGTATTATCAGTGGTCTGTCGCTGGGAACCCTGGTGGTGGAGGCGACCGAGCAGAGCGGTTCGCTGATCACCGCCCGCTATGCGCTGGAGCAGGGGCGCGACGTGTTTGCGGTTCCTGGCGCTCCACAAAATGCCCAGGCGATAGGGTGCAACAGATTAATTCAGCAGGGAGCCAAACTTGTGCTGAGTGCGGCCGATATAGTGGAAGAGCTGCCAGAGTGGGTCGCACGGCCACATCCGTCGGTTACATCATCTGAGCAACCGCATAATAGCGAATTGCCTTATGCCGATTTGTTGGATAACGTAGATTATGAGACCACGAGCGTGGATACCGTCGCCGAGCGGGCCCAGCTTCCTGTCGAAGTGGTATTGGGCAGGTTGGTAGAGCTGGAGCTGGCCGGTGCAGTGATAGCGGTAGCCGGTGGATACGTCAGAGCGAGGAGGGCGAATCATGTTTGATGTATTGATGTACCTTTTCGAGACCTACATCCACAGCGATGCAGATGTGATGGTCGAGCAGGATGAGCTCACCGACGAGCTGAGCCGGGCCGGTTTCGATAAAGCCGAAATCGACAAGGCGCTCGACTGGCTGGAGCGACTGGCCAATCTGCACGATAGCGAGCGGGAGGTCTATGTCACCGCCAGCGCGCAAGGCTCGATGCGTATCTATGCCCCGCAAGAGCTGGCACGCCTCAGCACCGAGTGCCGCGGCTTCCTGCTCTTTCTGGAACAGGCCCAGGTGCTGAATGCCGAAACCCGCGAGATCTGTATCGAGCGCCTGCTCGAGCTGGACAAGCCGGATATCGAGCTGGATGACCTGAAGTGGGTCGTCATGATGGTGCTGTTTAACGTACCGGGCAGTGAAAATGCCTACCAGCAGATGGAAGAGCTGGTGTTTGATGAGTCAGACGGCGTCATCCACTGACAGTCCGGTGCCGCGCTGGTAGAATTCAGACCATCTGGATTTCAAGGCGCGGCCCATGTCAAAAATCGATCATCACCTCTTTTCAGCCCACGAACATGCCTTCGAGCGCGAGCTGTGCCCGCAGTGCGGGGCCGAGCTGGTGATCCGCCAGGGCAAACATGGTCCCTTTCTCGGCTGCTCTGCTTACCCTGCCTGTGATTACATTCGTTCCTTGACGCCATCTGGCCGCGACATCGAAAAGGTGCTCGAAGGCTCTGCCTGTCCCGATTGCGGACAGCCGCTGGCGATCAAGAAGGGGCGTTACGGTCTGTTTGTCGGCTGTACCCACTATCCGGCATGTCAGCATATCGAATCCCTGCAGGAGAGCGACGATACCCAGATCCTCTGCCCCGAGTGCGGCAAGGGCCATCTGGTGGGCCGCACCTCCCGCTACGGCAAGCAGTTTTACTCCTGTGATGGCTATCCCCATTGTAAATATGTGGTGAACGACAAGCCGATCCCCATGCCTTGTCCCGCGTGTGGCTGGGGCATCATGATCGAGAAAAAAGTGAGGGGAACGCTGCGCTGGGTCTGTCCGCAAAAGAAATGCGGCCACCAAAGTGAGCAGGTATAATCCCGCCGCCGCAACCGGATTGAAACGTTTTCGGCGAACTTCAACCCCCCACTTGGAGTAAGGAAATTCCCACCATGAATAAACCCTTTGTTGCCGTATTGATGGGCTCTGATTCTGATTTCCCCGTGATGCAGACCACCCTTGAGGTGCTCAAGTCATTTGATATCGCAGTGGAAGTCAAAGTCACCTCCGCGCACCGCACGCCGGCTGCGACCCATCAGTATGTGACCGATGCCGAGGCCCGTGGCTGCAAGGTCTTTATCTGTGCAGCCGGTCTGGCGGCGCATCTGGCGGGTGCCGTAGCCGGCATCACGACTCGTCCTGTGATCGGGGTGCCCATCGATGGTGGCCCGCTCAAGGGGCTGGATGCACTGCTCTCCACCGTGCAGATGCCGGGTGGTGTACCGGTGGCGACCGTGGCGATCGGCAAGGCCGGTGCCAAGAACGCAGGTTATCTGGCGGCCCAGATGCTGGCAGTAGCCGATGATGAACTGGCGGCCAAGGTTCGGGCCGAACGCCAGAAGAATGCTGAAGAGGTGATGGCCAAGGATGCTGCCCTGCAGGCTCAACTCAAGTAAGTGAACGGGTGGCGATCCGGATGTGTCGTATTTTCTGTCTACAGCAACACGTCACGTTGCCATGGTCGCCGCCATACTGATTCAACTTGCTACTAAGTGACGAGGCGGCAGCCAGGCTGCCGCATTTTTCCTATGCCAAATGAATTTGAACAGGCGGTTGCAGCCCTCCAACAGGAAGGGGTGATTGCTTATGCGACCGAGGCCGTGTTTGGTCTGGGTTGTGATCCCGACTCCGAAGTTGCGGTGCAGCGACTGCTGGCCATCAAACAGCGTCCGGTAGAGAAGGGGCTGATCCTGATTGCCGCCGACGTGGCGCAATTGCAGGATTACATCGATCTGAGTCAGCTTAGCGATGAGCAGTTGGCTCGGGTTGAAGCCAGCTGGCCCGGCCCCTTTACCTGGATCATGCCTGCCCGTGAGACGACGCCGGCCTGGCTGACCGGGCAGTTCGAGACCCTGGCGGTACGCGTGACGGCTCATCCTCAGGTGCAGGCGTTGTGCCGCGCCTTTGGCAAGCCGCTGGTCTCGACCAGTGCCAACCTGACCGGTGAGGAGCCAGCCCGTCGGGTGGCCGATATCGGTGAGCTGCTGGCCAGCAAGTTGGCCTATATCCTGCCCGGTGAGGTGGGGGGGCAAGCCAACCCATCCGAGATCAAGGACGCCCGTACCGGCGCCATTATTCGCCCCTCCTGAGTGGGCGGATGCATCATGATTTGCCATCAATCCGCTGGGCGGTGAGCTCACCGGATTGATTCAACTATAAAAATGGACAGGGCGTTTACGATCCTGCCTGACTGGAGACAAGATGAGCAAACCGGATGTGGCCCAGGTCAAGGCCTTCCTGTTGCAGTTGCAGGATGAGATCTGCCGTGGTCTGGAGCAGGCCGACGGTGCCGGACACTTTGTGGAAGATGCCTGGAGCCGTGAAGGCGGTGGTGGTGGTCGCACCCGCGTGCTGCGCCACGGTGCGGTGATCGAGCAGGGGGGCGTCAACTTCTCCCATGTCTATGGCGATGCCATGCCTGCCTCTGCTACAGCCCATCGGCCCGAGTTGGCCGGTCGCAAGTTCGAGGCGATGGGCGTGTCGTTGGTGATCCATCCGCACAACCCCTATGTGCCGACCAGTCACGCCAATGTCCGTTTCTTCATCGCCGAGAAGGAAGGTGAAGAGCCGATCTGGTGGTTTGGTGGTGGCTTCGATTTGACGCCCTTCTACCCGTTTGCCGAGGATGTGCAGCACTGGCATCAGGTCTCCCATGATCTCTGCCTGCCCTTTGGTGATGAGATCTACCCCGAGTTCAAATCCTGGTGCGATCGCTACTTCTTCCTCAAGCATCGCAATGAGACAAGGGGGGTGGGCGGTCTCTTCTTCGACGATCTGAATCGCTGGCCTTTTGCTGACTGCTTTGCCTTTATGCAGGCGGTCGGTCGGGGTTATCTCGATGCCTACCTGCCGATCATCGAACGACGCAAGGCACTGCCCTATGGAGAGCGGGAGCGGGAGTTCCAGCTCTATCGTCGCGGTCGTTATGTGGAGTTCAATCTGGTGTATGACCGAGGCACCCTGTTCGGGCTGCAGACCGGTGGACGTACCGAGTCGATCCTGATGTCGATGCCACCGCTGGCACGTTGGGAGTATGACTGGCTGCCGGAGGCGGGCACTCCTGAAGCCTTGCTCTACACCGATTACCTCACGCCGCGAGAGTGGTTGTGACTCGAGGGGCCATGATGGCCCCTTTTTACTGGCCGATATTCGGCTTGTTCCCGAGTGCGAAAACCCGTTAAATCGGAATATTGCCCTCTGATGGAACTCTTTGATGGATCGTTATCTGGTTTTTGGCCACCCGGTGCGCCACAGCAAGTCCCCCTTCATTCATACCCTGTTTGCCAGACAAACCCAGCAAGAGCTGGAGTATGGGCTGGCTGAACCCGCCGTCGACGAGTTTGCCCAAACCCTGCGGGCCTTTTTTGCCCAAGGGGGCAAGGGGTGCAATGTCACCGTTCCCTTCAAGGAGCAGGCATTCACTCTGGTCGATCGGTTGAGCCCGAGGGCCAAGCGGGCGGGCGCGGTCAATACCATCAAGCTGACCGATGATGGCGTGTTGCTGGGGGATAACACCGATGGCGCCGGATTGGTTGCCGATCTCAAGTCCCATGGTGTGACACTGGCGGATAGCCGGATCTTGCTGCTGGGGGCTGGCGGTGCGGCTCGCGGTGCATTGGCGCCGCTGCTAGCAGAGCTGCCGAGCGATCTGGTGATTGCCAACCGTACGCACACAAAAGCGCAGCAGCTGGCTACCGAATTCCACGATCTGGGGCCCGTGACCGCCCAGACCTATGAGCAGTTGGCAGGGCCGTTCGATCTCATCATCAACTCTACGTCTGCTAGTTTGCAAGGGGAGCTGCCGCCGTTGGCACCCGCCCTTATCCACGCTGATATTGCCATCTACGACATGATGTATGGCTCATCGGATACGGCGTTTATTAGTTGGGCCAAACAGCAGGGAGCCCGCCAAACCATGGATGGACTCGGCATGCTGGTGGAACAGGCCGCCGAAGCGTTTACCGTGTGGCGCGGAATTCGTCCCGGGACTAAACAGGTATTGAGAGAATTGAAGCGTAACTTGGGGGTGATATGAACCAGAGTATTCTGTTTCCCGATCTGATGGAGTGGCAGGCTGGCGAACAGCGGGTTCGCTTTCCCGCCCAGCAGATGGGGGCACTGATAGATTGTTACATCAGCCAGCGGCGACTGGAGAAAATAACCGGTCTGGTGCTGACGAGGGAGGATGACATCGTCAGAGCCTTCGAAAGCGTGCGTTTTGATATTGAAGATCTGGCTGAAAAACTCATTGAAGAACAAGAGTTTGCTGAGGATGGCGCTATCTATCTCTGATTTTTCAAAGTTTTTTTGTTTTGTAGCGGAACTACTTTGAAATGGCGCTGACTAACTAGATAGTTGAGGAAGTGCTAGCTAGTCACCTTTATAACTCCCCGGTATTCGTACTGGGGATTTTTTTATCTGCATGAAAATAAAAGATTTTTTCTTAAGCAATAAGCCGTGAAACTAAATTACATAAATTACTTTCACTTTCTGCTGCTTTGCTGTACAGTTGTCTGCGTAGGGTACAGAGGTAAGATGTTCTATCTTTCAGACCTTTTATTTCACGTAATTGAATGTGGCTGAATAGCTGCCCCGATGAGGTTCTCGTCGGGGTGTTTTTTTATGCGCGGCATTTAGAGTAAATGCTTTAAATTGGCGATGTATTTGATAGAATGAGGCTGCTTCTTGAGGAATACCTGTCGTCTGGTACTCAAGATTCAGCTTCTTCCCAATTTTTTGAACTTATTATTTCAGGCTGGATGGCATCACTGTCGTCCGGCCTCATTTTTATCCCTCTCGGTTAGATCTTGTAATTAAATTTCATTTTGGTCTCTTTTTGTAATTTTGGTTCGTTTTGAAAGAACAGATTTGAAAACGCTATCAACGCATCCTTAAGTTAATTCCCACTATGAATTAACGATCTATCTATATGAACTGTAAGCAATAATGGATATAACTGGGGGGCCGAATGCGGGGTATTAGTCGTGAGGCAGGTGAAAGCGGCAATCTGAAACCCTTTCAATCAGCGGAGGAGTGCTCCGCCAATTGCAAGGAAAGCGAGGAGTGGATTACTCCTCGACAGGTTGCTGTTCGTCAGCGTCCAGCAGGTCGGTATCGTCACCACTGACATACCATTCGGTCAGGGTTTGCGCCAGCTTCTCCACACCGATATGGGTGAGGGAGGAGAAGGCTTCAACCTGGATCTGGGAACCAAGGTTGGCAACGGCCTGGCGCACCTTGATCACCTGGTTGTTGCGCGGACCCGGGCTCAGTTTGTCGGCCTTGGTCAGCAGCAGCATGACGGGCAACTGACGGTGTGAGCTCCACTCCAGCATGTTCATGTCGGTATCTTTGAGCGGGTGGCGGATGTCCATCAGGATCACCAGACCTTTCAATGACTCACGGCGCTGCAGATACTCTGCCAGTGACTTTTGCCACTTGAGCTTCATTTCCAGCGGAACTTGCGCATAACCATAACCCGGCAAGTCGACCAGACGCTTGCCCGGTTCCAGCTCAAACAGGTTGATCAGCTGGGTACGACCGGGTGTCTTACTGGTACGCGCCAGGTTCTTGTGTTTGGTTAAGGTGTTCAATGCAGATGACTTACCGGCGTTGGAACGGCCGGCAAACGCGATCTCGACACCCCCATCATTTGGCAGGTGACGGATGTCGGGTGCGCTGGTCACAAAATGCACCTTATTGAAATTCAGAGTTTGTGTATCCAACGTAAATTCCCCATGGAGATAGAGGGTTATAGAGTTACTTTTTTGTAAAATGGTGTAAAATAGCGTCGCTTAAACGCGTTTATTTTAACATGCCTTCAGCGGCATGGGATCTGGAAGCCTAATAACGAAAAGTTGGAACGCCATGAAGAACCTAGTCATTACTCTTGCTCTGATGGTTGGCGTAACGGGGATGGCACAAGCCAAGGGCGATGCCGCTGCGGGACAGACCAAGGCTGCCGTTTGTGCGGCTTGTCATGGACCGGACGGAAACAGCCTGGTTGATATGTACCCCAAAATTGCTGGTCAGCACGCATCATATATCAAAAAGCAGTTAGTTGAACTGAAGGCTGCCGCTTCTGGTCAAATTGGCCGGGTTGCGCCAGTGATGGGGCCGATGGCGTTACCTTTGTCGGAACAGGACATGGATGACCTGGCGGCTTACTTCTCCGGCCTGAAGGTTACCCCGATCGCTGTCCCTGACGACGTGGTCGAAGCGGGCAAGGCACTCTATATGGGTGGTGACATGAGTCGCGGTCTGGCAGCCTGTACGGCTTGCCATGGTCCCCGTGGCTCGGGTGTCGAACAGGCGAAGTATCCAAGCCTGTCCGGCCAGCATCCTGCCTATATCAAGGCTCAGCTCACCGCATTCCGTGCCGGGACACGTGACAACGATCCGAATGGCATGATGCGGGACGTTGCCAAGAAACTGACTGATCAGGATATCGAAGCCCTCTCCAAATATGTGGCGGGTCTGCACTGATATAGTCAGATACGGTCGATTCGAGTTGAAACGGGGAGCCTTTGCTCCCCGTTGTTTTTATGGTTTTCAGATAATTCTCGGTTTAATCCCCCCGTTCTGTAAGAGATCTCCCATTCTCAAGGCAGGCCAAGGCTCATAAAATTGCATAAAATATTAAATATCCATTATTTATCAATTAATTATGTGCATATTGATATTTTTCGAGATGTTGAGAATCTTTTGGGTGGATTGAGCCGTTTTATAGAGTTGATACAGTAGGCTCAATGGATTCACCCACGGATTGGGTGGCGGTTTCACAGCAGGATGTTGTGAGCAGAGGATGGCTGGCGTGGCGGGATGCCATGGGCTCGCATGAGCTGGCAAGGGATTTGAAGGATCAGGATGGTGACCATCTCCGGAGCGGGATGGGGTTGCGGGATGCAAGACTCCCCGGCACGATGGCAGGATGCGGTCGCGACGGGTCAAACAGGCACACGCACATTCAGGAACGACCAATACAAGGTCAGGATGACCACACAACGATATGCTGCGGCGACAAGTTGTCACGGAGAGGACGAAACAGACTGTTTTGCCATTCAGGATGGCGCCCGCATGAACATATCAAGGCAGCTTCGGCTGCCTTTTTTCTTTTGGGTCATTAACCCGATTAGCCATTCTGTGTCAAAATACCAGCAACATGCCCAGAGGATACCGATCCTGCGGTGTTCAGTGGCCTGATTGGGCCGGATTGGTGCCGGATCCTGCTCTTGTTCCAGCCTTACTGTTCCTCGCATCGTATCCCACCGGGTGAGATCATCCCGGGTACGGGTCAAACCAGTTATTTTTCGGAGTTAGCCATTCATGTCTGCCAAACAACCCACTCGCAAGCCTACTGGCAAGCGCAAAGAATCTGATGTCAGTGCTCAGGAAGGTCGTGAGCGTAAACGGGCTGCCAAGCGCAAGGGCCTGAAGGCTGGTTCTCGTCAGCAAGTTGAACAATCGAACAACAAGTCTGGCAACAGTCAGTCCAAAGATCCGCGTATCGGTTCCCGCAAGCCGGTGGTACTGGTGGTGGATGACAAACAGAAGAAGCCGGCAGCACCCAAGGCAGTGAAAGAGAAGCAGCTGGTGATGACGCCCGAGCAGGAGCTGGCCTCCATCGAAAACGATGATCGCTTGAATGATCTGCTGGATCGTCTTGATGCAGGTGAAACCCTGGAAGCTGCTGAGCAGGCTTGGGTTGATCAGCGCGTCGACCGTTATCAGGAGCTGATGGATGAGCTGGGCATCATCGATAACGACGATGATGAAGATGACGAGCTGCCGTTTGATGATGGCGATGACGCCGAGTTCGACGAGCAAAAACCGGCCTCCGAAGAGGAGTTGTGGGATCGTTTCAACCAGGTCGATTTCAAGCCGGAACCCAAGCCTGAGCCGAAGAAAAAGTGATGAGTGGATGGATGCTGGCCGCCCTGTTGGGCGGCCTGATTTTGTCAGGGTTGGCAATCTATGCAGGCATGCTGCTGGCCAGACTGAGACGGCAGCAAGCGATGCAGTGGCAGGCGATAACTGCTCGCAATGAGCGAATTCTGGAGAGCGTGCGGGTCATTGCCCATGCAGTGCAGGAGGGGCAGTGCGATTACTCCGAAGGTGCCATTCGGCTGACCAATCTGCTGGATGCATTGCAGATCAAGGGTGGGCGGGCGTTCGCTGCCGAGTTCCCGGGTCTGTACGGGCTGTATGAGAAGGTGAAAGATATGCCGACTCATGAGGCCAGACGCGCACTTAAACGCAATGAAGTGATGAAGATGGATCTCGAACGCAGCGGCTACGAGGCCGAGCTGGAGGCTCAGATCCTCAAGGATGTGGCCCAACTGAAGGATTTTCAGTTAGGTCGGTGAGCCAACAATAACAACAAGAGAGGAAGCGAACGTGCAAGCAGAACAGATTGTGTGGGATCAGGCCCTGATCGAAAAATATAACTACAGTGGCCCGCGATACACCTCTTATCCCACTGCGCTGGAGTTCAACGAGAGCTTCGGTTATCCGGATTTTGTCCGCGCTGCCGGCCAGTATCCCGAGCGCAATCTGTCGCTCTACGTGCATATCCCTTTCTGTCACAAGCTCTGCTATTACTGCGGCTGCAACAAGGTCATTACCCGCCATCAGCACAAGGCTGACGAGTACCTCGACTATTTGGAGCAGGAGATCAAGGCGCAGGCCCCGCTCTTCAAACATCGTCTGGTCACCCAACTTCACTGGGGTGGCGGTACACCCACCTATCTGGATGAAGCGCAAACGCGCCGCCTGATGGCCATGCTGCGTGAGCACTTCCATTTTGCCGAGGAGGGAGAGTTCAGCATCGAGGTCGATCCGCGCGAGATTGCCATTACCATGCTGGATGTGCTGCGAGATGTCGGCTTCAACCGCATCAGCCTTGGGGTGCAGGATTTCAACAAGGATGTGCAGGTCGCGGTCAACCGCGAGCAGGACAACGACTTTATTAAAGCCATGTTGGAACGGGCCCGTGAACTCGGCTTCCGCTCGACTAACCTCGACCTTATCTATGGCCTGCCGCATCAGGATCGTGCCAGCTTCCACCATACGCTGGAAGAGGTGCTCAAGACCGATCCGGCGCGCCTCTCCATCTTCAACTATGCCCATCTGCCGAGTCGCTTTGCCGCCCAGCGCAAGTTGAAAGAGGTGGATATGCCTGCTCCGCAGGAGAAACTGGCCATGCTGCAGGACACTATAGCCTTCCTGACCGGTCGCGGTTACCAGTTCATCGGCATGGACCATTTTGCCAAACCCGATGACGAGCTGGCGGTTGCGCAGCGCGAGGGTAAACTGCACCGCAACTTCCAGGGCTATACCACCCAGGGAGATTGCGATCTGCTGGGGTTGGGGGTCTCCTCCATCAGCATGATCGGTGATGCCTATTCCCAGAATCAGAAAGAGCTCAAGGCCTATTACGCACAGGTTGCAGAGCTGGGTCATGCCCAGTGGAAAGGCTGCTCGCTCAATCAGGATGATCTGATCCGTCGTGAGGTGATCAAGCGGCTGATCTGTGATTTTCGCCTGAACTTTGCCGCTGTCGAGCAGGCGCACAGGCTCAATTTCAGAGAGTATTTTGCCGACGATATCAAGCTGCTGCAGACCTTCATCAACGATGGGCTGGTGCGAATGACTGAGGATGGCCTGGAGGTCTCCTCCACGGGGCAGCTGCTGATCCGCAATATCTGCATGTGCTTCGACGTGTACCTACGCAACAAGGCGCGTCAGCAGCAGTTCTCTCGCGTGATATAAGCTTGTATGCCGATCAGAAAACAGAAAGGGGCGCCATCGTGGCGCCCCTTTCATATCTATTTTTGCTTAAGCCGCGGGTCTGGACGGTTCTGGCAATAAGGCTCGCGATAGGGCAAGCAATCGGGCGGTAAAACGCAGACAAAAAGATGGGGGCGACTTGCGTCGCCCCCGGTAGTCGTATCGCTCATATCCTTGAACGAAGTTGCTCCCTGCAATCCCTGACTGTTTACCTCTTCCTTTAGGTTTCCCCTTCCCAATCCTTTGGGGTGTCCTTTAGCCATCTTGGCCTGACGAGTCATCCTGTCCCGTCGCACTTTCTCCGTCCTGGGAGGTGTCCTTTACCACATCCTGTGGTGAGTCCATTTGCCCAACCCTGGCAGCCAGTCTTCCTGACCGACTTCATTGCGTCCGTGCATGAGTAACTATAAGGATTTTTTTACCGGCTACAACGTCAGATTGGAAAACGTTTTTTTCATAAGCTGTTCCGAAAGCGGTGTGTTTCGACTTATTCATTTATAAACATGATGTTAAGTGTGTTGCCTTCATATTTTAAGATCCTATCTTCCGATTATCTCGAGGATCTTTTCGGCTGTTGGCTTACATATGGAATGGCAGATCTCTTACGCGGCTTTTTGGTTACTTTGGAAACAGATTCTGCAGTCTGATGATGGTCATTCGGGATGGGTTGGCGAGGCACCAAAAGAGCGACTGAATGGAGAAATTATGAGCGCTGGTTGAGTCGCTCATAGATGGTCTGGCGTTCTTCCGGGGTGAGCGAAGAGAAGTAGTGGGTAAAGAGGCGCAGCAACAGGGATTTGTTCATGCCATCTTGCTGGGTCAGATTGCCAAGTTCGTCGATGGCCACCGTGCTCATGGAGAAGGTGGCCTTCTTGTAACTGGGCCTCAGGTGCTCGCCACTCTCGATAAAGGCCAGCGCCGACAGGGCTTCATCACGATGTAGGCTCAGTTCAAGGCTGACCACCTTGGGTTTGCCCTTGGCGTAGAACTCCGCATCTTCGATAAATTCGTCGACGGTGAACTTCTTCTGGTGATGCAGCTGGTGCTTTTTCTTCAGATCGGCCAGACCCATCTCACACCCCCACTTGCAGGAACTCTTTGGCGATGGCCCGGATCTCTTCGGCGGATTTGCCATCCGGCTCGATCTCCATCACCGACAGCCCCTTCTCTTCGCTGTCGTCGTAGACGTTACGGCCATAGGTGATGGCGTTCAGCACATCGACACCGAATGAGGCGCAGACCTCTTTCGCCTCCAGAATGCGTTTTACCTGATTGGGCAGGGCGGGGCACTGGGTCAGCACTACAGCGGCATTGAGCGTCGGATTGACCATCTTGCAAGTGGTGATGAGATCTTCCATATGGGGCAGGGTCTTGAGGTCGCGGCGTTTCGGGCGCAAGGGGATCAGGGCGTGGGTAGCGACAGCCATGGTGGAGCGCAGAGCCCGGTTGTCCTGTCCGCCGCAATCGACGATGACGTAGTCGTAGCGGTTTTTCAGGCTGAGCAAGTCGTTGCGAATATTGCCATAGAGCTGAACGCAGTTGATTTGTGGCAGCTCCGGGTTGTCATTGCGCTCCTGAATCCAGTCAGAGGTGGTGCGCTGCGGGTCGCAGTCGACCAGTAACACCTCCCCCTGAAATTGGGATCTGAGGTAGACCGCCAGATTTTGTGCCAGGCAGCTCTTGCCACTCCCCCCCTTCTCTCCACCGACCAACAAGATCATGACGTTCCCCTATCCATAAGAAAACCGCTGATTTCAGTATAGGAGGGGCCTGCCTCATCACAAGGCGAGAGGAGTGATGCTCCTCTCGTTGTGTCGATTAGTAATGAACGCTGCCTCCATGCCAGCGGCAGACATAGTCAGGCACCAGCATCTGGGGGGCCTGGTCGACATGGCATACCACCATGGGCATGGCAGGGGCTCCTTCAGCTTGAATGAAGGTCGGGAGCGCAGAGAGCAGCAAAGTCGCGAGCAACAGCATGGGTTTCATCTTCATAACAACTCCTTGGTAGTACCATTTTAGTGTGATCTGGATCACTTTCTGAGTTAAGTCGAGGTTGGCGCCAGCGCAAGGTGGGACGAATAAATTCAATTAATGAAAAAAGTATCAAAAGGCGTTGTGGTGACTGACGAGGATGGTTGCCAGCCTCGATGCGAACTTTGTGCATATTAAGTTGAACCGCATAAAGAGGTGATGGCTGATGAGGCCTTGCCTGATGGGGTTGGCATCAATGCCATGATCTGGGACAAGAAAAGATTTATGCAGTGAGTGTGCTCGATCTGAGTATTTATTTCCCCCGAGTTCCTCTTGTCACACCGATGTATTCAATACACAGGAAGTAATATTCAAAACTTATTTTTAAAACCATTTATTATTATGATTTTTAACGAGTTTTGTTTTTTGAATTTAATCTTGCTAGTGAGCCTGCATGAATAAAAACTGAATCAATCTGAAATATAGTGGGGTGGTTGTGCATGGCTATTCAGTTCGCTCTGTGTGGGAAATACGCAATTTGCTACCGGGGTCATAGATTGAGCGGTGAATATATTCAGTTCTGAGTGAATGTGATCAATGTCTAAGTTTGCATTGGTTCGCAGGTCTAACCTCGGCATCGAAAGGCAAGGGCAGGATAGAACATAAGCCGAGTACCCTACATAAAGAATATCCCGCCTTAGCCACGAGCATGAATAGAAGGAATCTATTCAATCACTCGCAGGGACCACTGCTAGACGGAATATAATCATGAGCAAATTTTATGTAGGTTCTGAAGTTGGCCAATTGCGCCGTGTCATGTTGCACCGCCCCAACCTCAGTCTGAAGCGTCTGACTCCTTCCAACTGCCAGGATCTGCTGTTCGATGACGTCCTGTCTGTTGAACGCGCCGGTCAGGAGCACGACAAATTCGCTCAGGTACTGCGCGATCAGAATGTCGAAGTTTTCCTGCTGACCAATCTGCTGGCCGAGACTCTGGATGTGCCGGAAGCCAAAACCTGGCTGCTGCAACATCAGGTCTCCGACTACCGCCTCGGTTCTTCTTTTGCCAACGACGTGCGCTGCTTCCTGGCAGACATGCCGCACCGCGAACTGGCCCGCATTCTTTCCGGTGGCCTGACCTACTCCGAGATGCCTTATCACGGCGTCAACATGGTAGTGGGTATGCATGCACCGACCGACTTCATCATCGAGCCGCTGCCCAACCACCTCTTCACCCGTGACACTTCCTGCTGGGTTTACGGTGGTGTCTCCATCAACCCGATGGCCAAACAGGCTCGTCGCCGCGAAACCAACCACGTGAAGGCTATCTACCGCTGGCACCCGATGTTTGCCGGTCAGGACTTCATCAAGTACTTCGGTGACGAGGAGCGTGACTACGACAACTCCACCATCGAGGGTGGTGACGTACTGGTTATCGGCCGCGGCGCCGTGCTGATCGGCATGTCCGAGCGCACCACACCGCAAGGTGTCGAGCACCTGGCTCGCAGCCTGTTCAAACACGGTCAGGCCAAACAGGTCATCGCCATGGAACTGCCGAAACACCGCAGCTGCATGCACCTGGATACCGTCATGACCCATATGGATGTCGATACCTTCTCCGTTTATCCGGAAGTGATCCGCAAGGACGTGCAGTGCTGGAGTCTGACTCCGGGCGGCGCCACCGGCATGAACATCAAGGAAGAGGGTTACTTCGTCACCGCTATCGAGAAAGCGCTGGGCGTGGATCAGCTGAAGATCATCACCACTGGCGGTGACAGCTTCGAAGCCGAACGCGAGCAGTGGAACGACGCCAACAACGTGCTGACCGTACGTCCCGGCGTGGTGGTGGGTTACGAGCGCAATACCTACACCAACGAGAAATATGACAAGGCCGGTATCACAGTTCTCTCCATTCCGGGTGATGAACTGGGCCGTGGCCGCGGCGGCGCCCGCTGCATGAGCTGCCCGATGGAACGCGACAGCATCTGATGAGACGGCGTGGCGCCGGCAGAGGCTGGCGCCACACAGACCCAAAATCGAGATTAACCACTATGAAAAAACCAACTGTCGTCGTCGCTCTGGGTGGCAATGCACTGCTCCGTCGTGGTGAGCCACTGGAAGCGGATATCCAGCGCAAGAACATCGCCACTGCCGCCAAAACCATCGCCCTGATCGCTCAGGAGTACAACGTGGTGCTGGTACATGGCAACGGCCCGCAAGTCGGCCTGCTGGCTCTGCAAAACAGCGCCTACACCAAGGTATCCCCCTATCCGCTGGATGTGTTGGGTGCCGAGTCCCAAGGCATGATCGGCTATATGCTGATCCAGGAGCTGAAAAACCTGATGCCGAGCCGCAACGTCACTGCGCTGCTGACTCAGGTGCAGGTTGATCCCAAGGATCCGGCGTTTGCCAATCCGACCAAATTTATCGGCCCCGTCTATGAAGAAGCGGAAGCCCGCACCCTGGCAGAAGAGAAGCACTGGGTGGTCAAGGCTGACGGCAAGTTCTTCCGCCGTGTAGTGCCGTCCCCGCTGCCCCAGCGCATCGTCGAAGGCGACGCCATCGAAACCCTGATTGCCCAGGGCCACCTCATCATCTGTACCGGTGGTGGCGGCATTCCGGTGACCTGGGATGGCCAGAGCCTGACCGGTATCGAAGCGGTGATCGACAAAGACATGTCTGCCGCCTATCTGGCCAAGCAGATCAAGGCCGACGCCCTGCTGATCCTGACCGACGCCGATGCCGTCTATCTGGATTGGGGCAAGCCGACCCAGCACCCGCTGCGGGTCACCAGCCCGGACGAGCTGGCCGGAGTCAAGTTCGATGCAGGCTCCATGGGACCGAAAGTCGAAGCCTCTTGTGAATTTGTCAAAGCGACCGGCGGCATGGTCGGGATCGGCTCGCTGGAAGATGGTCTTGCCATCCTCAAGGGTGAAGCCGGCACCAATATCGTCGCCACCCGCACCGTGAATGCGTAATTACCGAAATTTGTACTGAGAATGCGTAGTCAACACTACTGCCCGAATTGGTCTGAAACAAATATAGAGAGAACTCATCATGGCTTTTAATCTGCGTAACCGTAACTTCCTGAAACTGCTGGACTTCACCCCGCGCGAAATCCAATACATGATTGACCTGGCCATCGACCTGAAAAAAGCCAAATACGGTGGCTACGAGCGCAAACACCTGACCGGCAAAAACATTGCCCTGATCTTCGAGAAGACCTCTACCCGTACCCGCTGTGCGTTTGAAGTCGCGGCCTTCGACCAGGGTGCGCAAGTCTCCTACCTTGGCCCGAGCGGTTCCCAAATCGGTCACAAGGAGTCCATGAAGGACACCGCCCGTGTACTGGGCCGCATGTATGACGGTATCGAATACCGTGGCTACGGTCAGGAGATCGTGGAAGAGCTTGGCGCCTATGCCGGTGTTCCGGTCTGGAACGGCCTGACCAACGAATTCCACCCGACCCAGATCCTGGCCGACTTCATGACCATGCTGGAGCACGGCAAGGGCAAGCGTCTGGATCAAATCAAGTTCGCCTACCTGGGTGATGCCCGCAACAACATGGGTAACTCCCTGATGGTCGGCGCCGCCAAAATGGGCATGGACATTCGTCTGGTTGCACCGAAAGCGTTCTGGCCGGAAGAGGAGCTGGTTGCCAAGTGCCGCCTGATCGCCGAAGAGACCGGCGCGCGCATCACCCTGACCGAAGATGTGAAAGAGGGTGTGCTGGGCACCGACTTCCTCTACACCGACGTCTGGGTATCCATGGGTGAAGCGAAAGAAGCCTGGGATCAGCGCGTCAAACTGATGACCCCGTATCAGGTCAACATGGATGTCATCAACGCCACCAAGAATCCTGATGTGAAGTTCATGCACTGCCTGCCAGCGTTCCACAACGACGAGACCACCATGGGCAAGGAAGTGGCTGACAAATATGGCATGAAAGGCCTGGAAGTGACCGAGGACGTGTTCGAATCCGAGCACAGCATCGTGTTCGACGAGGCCGAAAACCGGATGCACACCATCAAGGCAGTGATGGTTGCTACGCTGGGCGACTAAGGTCGCAGTAGTGGTGCCGGGGGGCGACCCCCGGCTTTTCGACCATGTGACAGCGGCATAATACCTCTAACCCTACGACCCGCAGCCTGCATGGATACCACACCCACAGAAGGAAGCTGGACCATGACCAAATTCAAGTTCCCGTCAGCCTACACGATACTGTTTGTGCTGATCGCCCTGGTGGCCGCCCTGAGCTGGATAGTGCCGGCCGGCAAATATGAAATGACCATGAACGAAGCCCTCGGCAAAGAAGTGCCGGTGGCGGGTACCTACAAACTGGTGGAGGGGAATCCTCAGGGGATCGTCGATGTGCTGCTGGCACCTATCGATGGCCTCTACAACCACGACACCTATCAGGCAGGCGCCATCGACGTCTCCCTCTTTATCCTGATCATCGGTGGTTTTCTTGGCATTGTGACCAAGACCGGTGCCATTGATGCCGGTATTGAACGTGTGACCGACCGCCTGCGCGGCCGGGAAGAGTGGATGATCCCGATCCTGATGGCGCTGTTCGCCGCAGGCGGCACCATCTACGGCATGGCCGAAGAGTCGCTGCCGTTCTACACCCTGCTGGTGCCGGTGATGATGGCTGCCCGCTTTGACCCTGTGGTAGCGGCGGCAACTGTATTGCTGGGCGCCGGTATCGGTACTCTCGGTTCCACCATCAACCCGTTTGCGACCGTTATCGCGGCCAACGCCGCCGGTATCTCCTTCACCGACGGTATCTGGCTGCGCGTCGCCATGCTGGTCGCCGGTTGGCTGCTCTGCGTTGCCTACGTCATGCGTTACGCCAAGATGGTGCGCAGCGATCCGAGCAAATCTCTGGTGGCTGACAAGTGGGAAGAGAACCGTGCCCACTTCCTTGGCAACAAGAGCGACCAGATGCTGGAGTTCACCCTGACCCGTAAAATCGTGCTGGGTATCTTCGTCGCCGCCTTTGCCGTGATGATCTACGGTGTGGCCGTGCTGGGCTGGTGGATGGCGCAGATCTCCGGCGTGTTTCTGGCTGCCGCCATCATCGTTGGTATCATCTCCCGCATGAGCGAGGAGGAGCTGACCTCCAACTTTATCGACGGTGCCCGCGACCTGCTGGGTGTGGCGCTGATCATCGGTATCGCCCGCGGTATCGTGGTAGTGATGGATAACGGCATGATCACTCACACCATTTTGCACAGTGCAGAAGGGATCGTGACCGGCCTCTCCACCATCGTCTTTATCAACGTGATGTTCGTGCTGGAAGTGGTGCTCTCCTTCCTGGTGCCGTCCTCCTCCGGTCTGGCCGTACTGACCATGCCGATCATGGCGCCGCTGGCTGACTTCGCCAACGTGGGTCGCGATCTGGTGGTGACTGCTTACCAGTCTGCCTCCGGTCTGGTGAACCTGGTGACCCCGACCTCCGCCGTAGTCATGGGTGGTCTGGCCATCGCCAAGGTGCCTTATGTGCGCTGGCTGAAGTGGGTGGCCCCGCTGCTCGGTATCCTGACCGTGCTGATCGTGGTCTGCCTGAGCCTGGGCGCCGTGCTCTCCTGAGGGATGACAAGCAAGATGAAACGGGAGCCTGCAGGCTCCCGTTTTTTATGGGCACAAGAAGTGATGGGCACAAAATAGCAGGCAACAAAAAGGCGACCCGCAGGTCGCCTCAATGCATTTGGGGGAGAGAGCTTAGCGGGCCTGCGCCAGCGTGCGCACCACGGCAGCGTGGGCCTGACGGGTGCGGCTGATATGGCGCGGCGCGACCAGCACCACGTCATTGCCCGCGACGGCGCCCATGATCTCCGGATTGGCGTTGCGATCCAGCAGGCGGGCCACCACGGTAGCGGCCCCCGGGGTGGTGTGGATCAGCACCATCTGCTGGTTGTGTACCACTTCGCGTACCATGTCGTGGATCGAGCGGGTGCTGCCAGCGGGTTCCAGCTGATCGTCTACCAGGGTGTAGACCTTCTTGCCGTTGGCATTCTGCGCCTTGGCTACGCCGAGGCGGCGCAGCAGGCGGGAAATGGTGGACTGGCTGATATCGGCAAAGCCGCGCTCTGACAGCTCGCGGCGGATCTCTTCCTGGGTGCTGTAGCAGTGCTGACCGATGATCTGGCGACAGGCATCCAGCTGGGCCAGATCGGGCTCTTGGGCAACGGGACGACTGAGGGTTTTGACCACGGCGAATTCCTTTGACGATGACCGGAGGTAAACGCGCGATATCTGCCATAGCTGTCAGTTATCAGGCAAAAACACTGATAATCCATCTATATGCAGGAAATGAACGGGCATTACCATCTTGGGATGGCAAATTATAGCTGACTGGAAATTCGGTGATGTGACAGGGTTCAAAAATGGGCCCCGCAGGGCCCAATCAGATATTAGTCACGCTCGCTGACGATGTCCTGAGTGAAGGACTTCTCGCAATATTTGCACTTCATCCGTACCACGCCTTTCACTTCGCGCACCCGGAAGTAGCTGTCCACCGGCTCGTTGTGGGAGATGCAGTTGGAGTTGGGGCAGTGGAACACCCCGGCGATGAACTCCGGCAGCTCCAGCTGGTGCTTCTTCACCACATTGAAGTCTTCGATGATGTTGACGGTCGCTTTCGGGGCGAACAGCGCCAGCTGGTTGGCCTGCTGTTCGGTCAGGCGGGTGTTCTCAATCTTGATGAGATCCTTTTTGCCCAGCGCGCCGGATTTCAGGTTGAAGCCGACGGTGATCCGCTCCTGGGTTTCAACCAGCTGGAACAGCTTGAGGATCTTGATGCCCTGGCCAGCGGGGATGTGATCGATGACGGAGCCGTGACGGATGGCTTCGACTTGCAGTTGGTTCTTGTCAGACATGATATTCCCCTAAGCTCAGACAGTTTCGTTCAGTACCAGTGCCAGCAGCGCCTGGCGTGCATAGACCCCGTTCTCCGCCTGCTGGAAGTAGCAAGCGTGGGGGGTCTTGTCGACCGCGACATCGATTTCGTCGACGCGGGGCAGGGGATGCAGGATCTTCATGGTGGGCTTGGCCCCTTCCAGGGTCGCCAGCTCCAGCACGAACTTGGCAGCCATGTGCTTGTATTCGGTCTCGTCGAAGCGCTCTTTCTGGACACGGGTCATGTAGAGGATGTCCAGCTCAGGCATCACCTCTTCCATGGTCTGGTGGACGCTGAACGGGATGCCTTTCTCTTCCAGCTCTTCGCAGATGTAGTCCGGCATCGCCAGCGCTTCCGGGGAGATGAAGAAGAAGCGGCAGTTGAACAGGCTGAGGGCTTGGGCCAGCGAATGCACGGTGCGGCCATATTTCAGGTCACCGACGAAGGCGACGTTGAGGTTGTCCAGACGACCCTGGGTCTCATGGATGGTGAACAGGTCGAGCAGGGTCTGGCTCGGATGCTGGTTGGAGCCGTCGCCGCCGTTGATGACCGGCACGCGGGAGAACTCGGCAGCCAGACGGGCCGCGCCCTCTTTCGGGTGGCGCATCACCACCGCATCCGAGTAGGAGCCGATGATCTTGATGGAGTCAGCCAGCGTCTCGCCCTTCTTGGCGCTGGTGTTGCCACCGTCGGCGAAGCCGATGATGTTGCCGCCGAGGCGCTGTACCGCGGTCTCGAACGAGAGGCGGGTGCGGGTGGAGGCTTCGAAGAAGCAGCTGGCAACCAGCTTGTCTTTCAACAGGCTGGTGTCAGGTTCAGCCTTCAACCGTTGTGCGGTTGAGACTACCAGTTCCATTTCTGACCGGGTCAGGTCCGAAATGGAGATGACATGTTTCTTATAGAGTGGATTGGTCATCGTCTGCATTCCCTTTGACATCATTGGAGGTTTTTCGGGCACAAAAAAAAGCCCCTGAAACAGGGGCTTTTTTTAAAAATAACTGGGGATCATTGGGGTGGGAACCGAAAACAACGGGGCCGCTCTGGTGCGCACCACCCGTCTGCAAGGCTGTTTTCTGAATCAAAAACTGCATCGTTTCGTCCCGACCTTTTTCAAAACCGGACAGATTATAGGGCCGCTTTTTTAATTGTCAAAATTTTATTTCCGATGCCAATTTCAGCATGAAAAACGTTTAAGTGGCGGGAACAGGACGACAAATCCACACCCTGTGCGTCTCTTGCAGCGATTCCCCATCGTGGGCCATGGCACGCAAATAACCGAGTCTGTGGTGCCCTTCCAGCAGGCAGTAGGGTTGCGGCAACGGTTGCCCGTTCGGGTAACTGCACCCCTCGGCGGGCGCCAGCACGATGACAGGTTCCGGCCAGGTGCCTTCGCTCAGCATCTTCTCGCCGAGCCAGGAACGACGCACATAGCGATTGCTGCGCAGCATCTCGCCCCAGCGCTCGATCACCTCCATATGGCGGGAGTCCACCTGATCCACCAGTTGCGCGGTGGGCCAGCTTTCACAGGTGAACTGATGGCTGGCGAGATCGATAAAGCTCCAGTTGGACTCAAAACCGCGCCAATGACGGTAAATCCACTGGGAGAGCACATTTTCAGGAATAAAGGGCACCAGCGGCGCGACCCGTTCAAGATAGGCGGGCAGGGACTCTGTCTTGCGTTCATCCCTGAAGTTGAGGGGCGCCAGTTGTTGGAGCAATCGGTAATTGAGCATAAGTGGCCTCCCGGTACCTGATTTCACCCTACCCCCATTTATGTCCCATTCCTACCCCGGCAGGGCTGCAAATACAGCAAGTTATCCCGCTTTGCTGCACAAACGACCGCGACTTGTTCGGGATTTGTGCAATCGCATCAAAAGCGTAAAAAAAGCCTTTACCTTTGATCTCCACTTTGTATACTACGCCTCGTTTGTTGCAGGGGCGTAGTTCCAATTGGTAGAACAGCGGTCTCCAAAACCGATGGTTGCGGGTTCGAGTCCTGCCGCCCCTGCCATTTTCAGAAAGGCCAGCTCATTGAGCTGGCCTTTCGCATTTCCGGCGTTCGCCCTCTGTTCCTCCCGCTCCTCTGTTTCTCCTCCTGATTGTTCTGCCGCTCGGTAGCATGGAATAGCGAGCAACCAACTTCTGATAGCTATCCCTGTTGTTGATGGATGTAAAAATATACAGATTCACTAAAGTCTGTTCATGTTGCGGCCGATAGCCTTTGATACATCAGGGTTTTCCCTGCCTGACACAACAACAAGGATTCGTCGTCATGACCCTCTCTCTGCGCGGCAAGCTGCTGGCCACCAGTCTTGGCGTGGTGCTGCTGATGGCATCACTGCTCGGCATCGTTGCCTTTCACACCCTCAAATCCCGCACCATGAGCGCCATCCAGAGCGAGGCGGTCAACTATGGTCACGCCTACTCGGTCGCGATCGGCGAATGGATGGCGGATCGCAAGAATACCGTCCATGCGCTGGTCAACCTGATCAGCGACAACCCGCAGGCCGAGCTGGTGCCGCACCTGAAGCAGGCCTACACCTCCGGTGGGTTCGGCCTCACCTATTTTGGTTCCGCGCAGGGGGTCATGACCCGGCAGGACCCTTCCCTCAACACCGGCAACTATGACCCGCGCGAGCGCCCCTGGTATCAGGATGCGGTGAAGGCGGGGCAGCTGATCGTCACTGCTCCCTATGTCAGCGTCACCATGCAGAAGCTGGTGGTCACCCTCTCCGAGCCGGTGCGCCATCAGGGCGAGCTGGTCGGTGCAGTGGGGGCCAACCTGGCGCTCGACAAGCTGATCGACGAAGTGCTGGCGATGAAGGTGCAGGGTGAGGGTTACGCCATGCTGCTCGACAGCAGTGGCCTCATCGTCGGCCATCCGCAGAAGGATCTGGCGCTCAAGCCCATCGCCGAGCTGGCGCCGGGACTCTCTGCCGCCACCTTCCAGCAGTGGGGCCGCGAAAACAGCGAGCTGCACGCCGCCACCCTCGACGGGCGCGACGTGCTGCTGGCGGTACAACCGGTAGCGGGCACCGACTGGCTGCTGGCCATGGTGATGTATCGCGATGTGCTGGAAGCGCCGCTCAGCAGCCTGCTGTGGGAGCTGGTGGGGCTGACGCTGGTGCTGATGCTGGTGTTCAGCGCCCTGCTCACTGCCACCTTCAAATACCTGTTCGCCGATCTCGGTCGGGTGGCTCACGCCCTGCACGACATCGCCCACGGTGAGGGGGATCTCACCGTTCACATCAACACCCACAGCAAGGATGAGGTGGGTCAGCTGGCCCAGAACTTCAACCAGTTCGTGGCGCGGCTGCATGGCATCGTTAGCCGGTTGCGGGATGTGACCGTCGAGCTGGCGGCCCAGTCCCGCACCCAGGCGGCCGGGGCGCAGGCCCGCAGTCAGCGGGTGCGTCAACAGCAGGACGAGATCGTGATGGTGGCGACTGCGGTGACCGAGATGGCCTCCGCCACCCAGGAGATCGCCGGCAACGCCGAGTTTGCTGCCACCACCGCCACCGATGCGGTTGCACTGGCGGTCGCCGGTCAATCCCAGGTTGGCCAGAGTCAGCGCAGCATTACCGGTCTGGCGGACGAAGTGGCCGATGCCAGCCAGATCATCAACGAGCTCGACAGCCATGCCCAGAAGATCAGCGGCATCCTGGCCACCATCAGCGGTATCGCCGAGCAGACCAACCTGCTGGCGCTCAACGCCGCCATCGAGGCGGCCCGGGCCGGTGAGCAGGGCCGCGGTTTTGCGGTAGTCGCGGACGAGGTGCGGGTGTTGTCGCGCCGTACCCACGACTCCACCGACGAGATCCAGCAGATGATCGAAACCCTGCAGCAGACCACCCGTCGCGCGGTGGGTGGCATGGAGACCAGCCGTCAGCTGGCGGGCACCAGCGTGGAGGATGCGGAAGCCGCCAACCTGAGCCTTGGCCGGATCAACGAGGCGATCGGCTCTATCAGCGACATGGCGACCCAGATTGCGGCGGCGGCCGAGGAGCAGACCTCGGTGACCGGCGAGATCAGCCGTAATACCGAGAATATCCGTCACGTGTCGCAAGAGCTGGCCGAGCAGGCGGGCAACGAGGCGGCGCAGGCGGCCGAGCTCAAGTCGCTGACCGAGCGGCTGGAGCAGGAGATCGGCCGCTTCCGGCTCTGATCATCCCGCCACTCCAGCAACAGAAAGGGCAGCCCGCGGGCTGCCCTTTGTTATTGTCGCTGACCGTCAGGCGGCGCTCTCCAGCTGCGCCAGATGGAAGGCGCGCCAGTTGCCGTCGGGCAGGTAGTGCTTGCCCTGCTGCCACCTGGGGTCGTGCTGCACCACGTAGCGGTAGTGGTAGGCCAGCTGTTGGCCGACATAGCACCCCTGCGCCGGGTCGAAGATCTCCACCTCGACCAGCTGGCGCAGATATTCGCTCTGGGGATCATCCTCGCCGTGGAAATTCTCCATCTCGTCCAGCGCCGCGATGGCGTTGGGGAAGTCGTCCAGCACAAACAGTTCGCCATAGACCCAGTCATCCCCCTGTAGCAGGGCCGGATAGCCCTTGTGCTGCAGGTGATAGAGGGCGCCGCGCACCCGGGCGCGCCGTGGCGGTTGGCTTACATGAGCGGCCAGATAGCGGCGGTAGTTGAACAACCCGTCCATCAGACTGCCGTAGACGAACAGCGGGCGTGGCTGGCCGAGGCTCATGAGATCTCGCCGCCCACGACCTTGAGGTCGCCATCCTGCTGCAGTACCACTGCCTCGATGGCCAGCGCCAGCGCACGGGTGATGTCGCTCATGGCGAGGCAGGGCTGGTTCACCTTGTCCGCTACCTGCTCGGTGATGTAGGGAACGTGGATAAAGCCGCCGCGCACCGCCGGGAACTCTTTTTCGATCAGGTAGTGCAGCTGATACATGATGTGGTTGCAGACGAAGGTGCCCGCGGAGTTGGAGACCGCAGCCGGAATACCGTTCTCCTTGATGCGCTGCACCATCCCCTTGATGGGCAGGCGGGAGAAGTAGGCCGGTGCGCCATCGGCCTGAATCACTTCATCGATGGGCTGCTGCTGCTCGTTGTCGGGGATGCGGGCGTCATCGAGGTTGATGGCGACCCGCTCCGGGGTAATGGCGAAGCGACCGCCCGCCTGACCGACGTTGATCACCACATCCGGCTGGTGCTGGTGCATCAGCGTCGCCAGCAGGGTAGCCGACTTGCCGAATACGGTGGGGATCTGCGCCTTGATCACGGTGGCATCCAGAATGGTGTCGGGTAGGCGTTTAACCGCCTCCCACGCCGGGTTGATGGGCTCGCCGCCAAAGGGGTCAAAACCGGTAATCAGAACTTTCATCATGGTCTCCCGAATTCTCAAAATGCCCAGTAGTACATGAGGGCGATATGGATCAGCACCAGCGTCAGCGCCATCGGCACCTGCACCTTGATCACCTTGTTGAGATCCTTCATCTCCAGCAGGGCGGCGGGCAGGGCATTGAAGTTGGCGGCCATAGGGGTCATCAGGGTGCCGCAGAAACCGGCGGTCATCGCCAGCGCACCGGCGATCACCGGATCACCCCCTTGCGTGACCACGAAGGGAATGCCGATCCCGGCAGTGATGACGGTGAAGGCGGCGTAGGCGTTGCCCATGATCATGGTGAAGACCATCATGCCGAGGCAGTAGGCCACCACCCCGACGAAGGGGCTGCCCATCGGCACCACGGTGGAGATCCCGTGGGAGATGACATCGCCGACGCCGGACGTGTTGAAGATCACCCCGAGGGCGGCCAGCAACTGGGGCAGGATGCCGGTGATGCCCACTTGCTGGATCATCCGGTCCGAGTCGCCCACCACGGTGGAGGGGGTGGCACGGGTCAGCAGTACCGTGATGACGAAGGCGATCACCGCCGCCAGACCGATACCGACTTGACCGCCGAGAGGGGTGAACTGGGCGATCACTACCGCCAGCAGCGCCAGCAACACGCAGGGCAGGAAGATCCGGTTGCCAATGCGGTTGGCGTGGCGCTGGGACTCCTCCTCGCTCGCCTGCTCCAGCTTGCCGATCTTCACCTGCTTGAGCAGGGTGATGACACCCATGGCGAGGATCAGCATCCCGTTGATCATGTTGGGGATATAGCTGCCGAAGGCGAACAGCACCCCGAGGATGGTCCAGAACAGGGCGGTGCCGACTCGAGCCGGGTGGTTGGCATCACGCAGGACGCGCCAGGCGCTGCTGAACAGGATGACGCCGATCAGCACATAGAAGAATTCGAGCATATTGGGGATCAGTGCAGCCATTACTGTTGACCCAGGGCAAGATCGCGAACGTTTTTTAAGCAGGGCACGAGGATTTGACCGACCGAACAGGGTGTGATCTTATACTCTCTTTTACGGGAGTTTCGTCATGAACCATCAAGCGGCATTTACCCAATTCTTCTCCGAACTTGAAGACCCTCGTCAGACAACCAAAATCGCGTACCCCTTCTTCGATGTGGTTTTTCTCACCGTCTGTGCTGCTATTGGTGGAGCTCAAGGTTGGGAAGATATCGAGCTTTTCGGCGAGGCACATCTGGAATGGTTTC